>CAMYJP010000001.1 GCA_947258675.1 uncultured Desulfobulbaceae bacterium
GAATAGGAATGGAAACAGTTTGGTCGGGTGAACAGCCTAAAAATCAGATAAAGAATGGTGCAGTGGCCGAACTAAACGATTCAAGAACAGGATTGATCACAGAAATAGACCATAAGGAACTCACTTTTCGGTAAACCCTTGCCAACGAAAAGTTGTCTTCGGAAACAAAGAGAATAAAAACATTAACATACTGCACAATGAAGGATATTCCATAATGGATTTACCGTGCAGTATAGTCGTGACCTACGAACTGGTCGGTGCATACACTTCTAAAGGACAATTAATAGGATGCTGTGTCCTGTTTGATGACTTGACCGAAGAACAACGGACTAAGTATGATTACTTCCTTGCTCAATATACCTTTTAGAGAGCAGCCCCAAAAATAAATTAAAAAGCCCTGGCGTATTCCAGGACTTTTTTTATGCACACTCGGAATATCCGCATGCATGGCATACCTGGCAGCCACCTTCATGTTCAACCACGCCACCACATTCAGGACAGGCCCCACCATTCATATTTTCGGTAAGAGAGTTGTCCTTGCATCCATTATTTTCCTCTTGCAACTGTCGAAGAGCCCGGGCAATGGCATCGGAACATGATGTAACCCGGTTATCCCCGAAACCGGCAGGCTTATGGCAACTGATGCCGATCAATTCCTTGATAATGGGTTCCGGCTGCATACCACTGCGCCATGCCAAGGATACAAGACGGCCGATTGCCTCGCATTGGCTGGCTGCGCAACCTCCGGCCTTGCCTACCGTATTGAAAATTTCAAAAAGCTGGTGATTTTCATCTTCATTGATGGTGACATACATGGGACCGCACCCGGTGGTCATCTGAAAAGTCCGCCCATTGAGCATTTTAGGTCGGTTCCGTTTCACCATTACCGTCGCCCCGGGCACTGCATGCTGTGAAACTTTCTTCTTGTCTGTTTTACCGATGTTAAGCACCTGACCCTCACGACAGCCATCCCGATATATGGTCAACCCTTTGCAGCCGGAATTATAAGCGAGCAGGTATGCCTCCTCAACATCCTGAAGAGTGGCTTCCTGACCGAAATTGATAGTTTTGCTTACCGCATTATTGGTGAACTTCTGGAATGCACTCTGAATATCAATATGATTCTTCGGGCTTATATCGTGGGCAGTTTCGAAAACCCGCCGGTACTGCGCTGGTATTTCCTCAAGCCCCTGCAAACTTCCTCGGTGGGCAATTTTTTTGATAAGATCCATAGAAAAGAATCCCTTTTCTTCTGCAATTTGCCTGAAGAGTGGATTAATTTCAAATAACTCATCATTATCCATCACTCTTCTTACAAAGGAAACGGCAAATAACGGTTCCACTCCGCTTGAACAACCGGCAAGGATACTGATGGTTCCGGTAGGGGCAATGGTGGTTCGGGTGGCGTTCCTGACAGGTTGATCCGGATCTTTTTCTTTGTATATCGATTTTGAAAAGTTGGGGAACGAGCCTCGCTGCTCACCGAGTAAACAAGACTTTTCAAAGGCTTTTTCATCAATAAATCCCATAACATCTTCTGCCAGCTTGACCGCCTCGGTAGAAGAATAGGGATGACCAAGCTGAATAAGCATATCAGCAAAACCCATAACTCCAAGCCCAATTTTCCTATTCTGCTTGGTAACAGTCTCTATTTCCGGCAATGGATATCTGTTAATATCCACCACATTATCCAAGAAGTGCACCGCTTTTTCCACGATACTGCCGAGCTTGTCGTAGTCTATCTTGCCATCAACGACCATGTTGGAAAGGTTAATGGAGCCGAGATTGCATGATTCATAGGGCAGCAGTGGCTGCTCGCCGCAGGGATTCGTGCTCTCCATTTCACCCACTCGGGGCGTCGGGTTATTGTTGTTGATCCGATCGATAAAAACGATTCCGGGTTCACCCGAAGACCACGCCTGTTTTACAATTTGCCGATAAAGCTTCCTGGCATTCTGGTTGGCGACCATCTCACCGTTTCGCGGGTTAATCAGAGGATAATCACTATCTGCATCAAGCGCTTTCATAAAATCATCGGTGATGGCGACGGAAAGATTGAAATTCTGCAGAATAGAATGATCCGCTTTCGACTTGATAAAATCCATTATATCCGGATGATCGACCCTCATAATACCCATATTTGCGCCCCGTCGAGTTCCTCCCTGCTTGATGGTCTCTGTTGCAACATCGAAAACCTTCATGAACGACAAAGGACCGCTGGAAACTCCTTTGGTAGAATGAACGACATCGTTCTTTGGGCGTATACGTGAGAAGGAGAAACCGGTACCACCACCACTTTGGTGAATCAACGCTGTCTGCTTCACCGCTTCAAAAATGGAGTCCATAGTGTCTTCAACAGGCAGCACAAAACAAGCGGAGAGCTGGCCAAGCTCCCGACCGGCATTCATCAGAGTAGGCGAGTTCGGTAAAAAATCAAAATCAGCCAACATGTTATAGAACCGCACGCTCAAATTTTCAATGTCTGCCTTTTTATTGTAACTAAGGTCACCGGCCGCCACGGTACTGGCTACTCTCCAAAGCATGTTGATCGGTTCCTCCATAACCTGACCGTGCTCGTCTTTAATCAGATACCGCCTTTCCAGAACCGTTACGGCATTATCAGTAAATTGCGGTATTTTCAGCGTCGAGGGGATTGGCATCGGTGTTTTCCCTTTTTTGGTCACTATGATCGTCTCCTGTTGTTAATTTTGTTCTGGCTATTTGTTCCCTGCTCAACATGTGCACCATTAAAACAACTTAAAACTGCAAAACTTTCCAAGCAGTTTTCTTCCCCGATGCGGCGAAGTTTCATGAAAACAACACCACGATCGGATTTTCCCATCATATGTCACATGACGGGTGGTCGACAGTCGACAGGATTTTCAGCTAATTCTTCATTTAAGACTGACAAGAAGAAACACTTGCCGTTGAGGTTGGAAAGGTTTCAGCATTGTATTGAAAACATGTACCTTTTCCTAAAAAACAACATCATATAGTGTGGCAAGAAAATGAAACACACTATATAGTGTTGTTTTCATATCTCATTGTAATAAAGTTGTCCAGCAGAAAATTACTCTTTAAAAAAGAAAAGTTGAAAAAGATCGGCAAATGACTGATCTTGTTGAATACATCTTTTTCATTTGAAGATATAATAGTAATTCCTATTTTCGTACCCTGAGCATGTCAGTCCATTCGTCCTTACATTCATAGGAGTAATCTAGTGGCCAGCAATCAATCTATCGATGATGTATTAGCTACTGAGATAAAAAAAGAAATCGCCGGACGCTACTTCAGTTTCCGGAAACTGATCGAAGAAGATACAATGGATCTAAAGGAGAAAGTTCGACAGTACTCCTTCATACTTGAGAAAAGAATAAGTTTTGACCTTATCCGTATCTACATTTTATTGAAGGAAGACGAGCTGATTCAAGAGTTCCTTGCTATCACCAATCTTGATCAAAAGCTCTTTTATGACCCCTATCTTACAGAATCTCCAAACATTGCTCAGCGTGTTTTTGAATGCCAGAATTTTACAGGATTTACAAGGAGTGGCCGATTTAAGAAATATCTGCTGACATGTTACGATAATCTGTTTTTTCATACCGAGATTTATCGTAAAAAGATAGCGGAACTGCAAAGCGCCCAGGATTTGATCGTTGAAGAAATAAAACAATTTTACAGCAATAACGATCTCAATACCATTATGAGCTTTCTTAACACTCTTGGCAGCCAAGAAAGCTGCGGCTGCATGCAGGGCGGAATGGAAATAGGAATGGCTGACGGGTTGGACAAAAAACTTCGTATCAAACCTCCCTTGCCCATCGAGCAGGTAATGACAGTCCTGCCGCCGCTTAAGTCTCTTGAAGAGATAAAGGGCAAACTGAAAAAACTTGCTGTTCGGGCCTACAGCCTTCAGAGCCCTGAACTGCTTGAGATGTTCTCACGCAGCAAGACTCCCTGTGACCATCGCAACTAGCCCTGTTTTTCGATTGTCATGTTTCTTGACTCGATTCTCCCGATCCGGTTATAGAAAGTAAATTTGAATCGGAATCATTGTAAAACCGAAAATACCCCTTATATTTTAAACTAAGGACTTAAACCATCTCCCGGCAAAATAGCATAAGCCTTAAGGGATGGCATATAACATACTCATACTTTAATTCATCTTTTACTCATTAGGAGGTGTGATATGGCCACCAGAGAATATTGTTCAAATATATCAGAGGAGTTGGAGATCTGGAGTGAAAAACTTCACAATCTATCCAGCAAAATAGATCGAATCCCATCAATCGATAAATATAAATTATTCCCACAGATCGAAGAATTGCACATTATCATGACGGAATTGGATGACCGTCTCTGTGATCTGCTGACATCCTGCTCAACGATCGAGGAAACCAAAGAGGAAGGTATTAACCAGTCAATAGACTTTAATAGAGGAGAAAGCGAATCATTTGATTATGATTTTGGAGGGTAAATGTCAGCCTTACCGCTTTCAACAAACCATTGTCCAGCAAAAAAATGCTCTTTGAAAGCCCAGCCGCGGATCAACCGCGGCTTTTTTCTATGGGCCAAAGAATAATTTATTGGTCCAATTATTCATGAACTTTTCAAAAGAAAAAGGGTATAACTCTCTTTGTTTTGAAAACCTTATTAATGACTTTATTGAGAATATGATTACTGAAGTAAAAATTCTTGGGTGGTGGCTTCTGTTCGGCGGATCACATATTTTAGGATCCAGCCTCCCAATACGTACTTTCATTATTCGCAAGCTTGGAACCTGGGGATTCAAATGTATCTATTCTCTTGTTGCCATACTAACTTTTGTTCCCTTATGTTCCGTTTATTTCAGCGAAAGGCATGCCGGCCCGCTGCTGTTTGTACCTAACTATGGAATGCAGATGGCGACTGAAGTCATCATGTTCTTTGCCATTATTATCCTCATGCAAGGGTTGGCTACTTCTAATCCTATGACAACCAGAGCTGAATTAACAGGAAGATTCAGATCTAATCCAATAGGAATCCAACGAGTCACTCGCCATCCTCAAAATTTCAGTTTTGCACTCTTTGGCTTCGCCCATCTGCTTTCTAATCCTTTTGTCGGAGATTGGTTATTTTTTGGTGGTTTTATTATTTACGCAATTATCAGCGCTGCGCATCAAGACCGGCGAACTCTTGCCATCGGGCCAGAAGAATCGATAGAATTTCAGCAAAAATCCTCAGCTCTACCATTTAGAAAGATAATCGCCGGAAAGCAAATAATTGCCTTAGGAGAATATAATATCCCGGCTCTGTTTTTGTCTGTTGGATTCTTTGTGTTTCTGAAACTCTACCACGCAAAAATTTTTGGTGGTTTCGGGGCATAGTGTTTGATACTAAAGTTAAACGACGGTAACTTTCTCTTAGGCCCGTCAACTCTTTCGGCATTTGCAGCAGACAATCCTTTCTTTTAATAACCAATATTAATGAACAAAACCAAACCCGACCTATCGGTTATTATTCCAACTCTCAACGAATTCCTCTCACTTCCTATGCTTTTGCAAAACCTCACAGCGCAAAAAGGACTTAGATTGGAAATTATTGTGGTGGACGGTGGTAGTACAGATGGTACGGCTGAAATAGACGCTGACCTTCAAAAGAACAACACTATTTCATTTTTAAAGATACTAACTAAATCTGGTCGGGGACACCAACAGAATTGTGGCGCTCAAGCATCCACCAGTGAAGAATTGCTTTTCCTTCATGCCGATACAACACTGGATGATGACAATCTTCTGGCAAATGCACTGGTACAGTTACAGGCTGCAAGAAAAAACCTGCAAGGGCAATGCGTTGCCGGTCATTTCAGTGTACGTTTTATTCACCGGGAGTCAGGACATGACAAGGGGTATTATTTTTTTGAGTGTAAGACCCATCTTAATAGAACAGAATGCATCAATGGTGATCAAGGCATCATGCTCTCAAAGAGTGATTTTGAATCCATTGGGAGATTTGACGAATCTCTAAACTTTATGGAGGATGCAAGGCTCGCTCAAAAAATTTCCACCCGTGGACAATGGATTAGCTTAATCGGACATATTAATACATCGGCCAGAAGATTTGAATCGGAGGGATTGAAAGAACGCCAGACACTCAACGCCTTCTTGCGTAATTTTAATGCGATTGGTTTTCTAGATTTTTTTTATTCTGCAAAAGAAATTTATCGCACTCAGGACAATACTGGACGTTTACAATTGAAACCCTTTCTGCTTTCAATCCATAAGCAGTTCCGCTCAAAAGGATTCATCATCTCTGTTGGATTATGGTATAAAACAGGCAGTTATGTGGCAGACAACGCCTGGCAAATCGCTTATGCCTTGGACTGCAATCGGAATTTCGCACAGCAGTTCCCTCCCAATCACGGTCCAACCCCTTGGCTTAATTTATACGATAAATTTATCGCGCCATTGCTTACCAGTCCACCGGGTTATTTTTTAACCGCTGCAGCGACCTTCACCTGGTTTTACAGTAGACTGATCATATCATTAATACGATCGTAAAATCTTAGTGTTGGAATTACTATCTGGTTCTATCAGGTTTTCAGGATTTAATAACACCAGGTCTGGGTGCACGAACAAACCATCTTTGCGAATCAGGTTGCCGTCGAAAAGAATTTCTCCCCCTCCATGTTCTGGAGTCTGGATGCACACCATATCCCAATGGATCGCAGACCGATTACCGTTGTCTGCTTCTTTATATGCATTGCCAGGAGTAAAATGAAAGGAACCCATAATTTTTTCATCGAAAAGAGTATCCTGCATTGGCTGTTTTATATAAGGATTAACTCCAATTGCAAATTCACCTACATACCTTGCCCCTTCATCGGTGCCCAGAATCTCTACCAGCTTATCAGTCTTATCGCCGGCCTGGGCATCTACGATTTTTCCATTCCGAAATTGAAGGGAAATACCTTCAAAAACCGTTCCCTGATAAAGAGTCCTGGCAGTATAGCTGATTTTTCCGTTGATCGAATCTTTAACAGGCGCGGTAAAAACCTCCCCATCAGGAATATTTCTCTCACCCGCACATTTAATTACGGGAATGGCACTGATTGAAAAATGCAAATCTGTGTTTTTGCCTTTTATATGTACCTGATCGGTCTCCTCCATCATTGCAACCAAGGGAACCATTGCCCTTGCCATTTTAGCGTAATCGACCAGACAGACCTTAAAATAAAAATCTTCAAATGCTTCACTGGACATAGAAGCGCTTTGAGCGAAAGACGGGGTCGGCCATCGCAAGACCACCCACTTTTTCTTAGGTACCCGAATCCGCATGTGAACGGTTTCCATCCACTCTTTTTGATAAATTTTCATACTTTCGGGAGGGACATCTGCCAACTCTGTACTGTTTTCTGTACCACGGATTGAAATGTAGGCATCCATCATTTCCATGAATTGGGTATCTACAGAAGAACGGGTCTGCCACATTTCCATACAGGGCTGCATCAGCATTTTCCTTAACACCTTCGGATCCTTGAGTTCTACAAACGGTATCCCTCCCAACCGATACGCTTCATCTACCAGTGCTCTGGCGAGTGAAGTGTCATTGATTGAAGTATCAATGAGAACTTTTTCTCCAGCCTCCAGCTTCAATGAGTAAGAAAGAAGATTTCCTGCCAGTGTTTTTATTCGCTGATCACCCATTTCGACTGATTCCTTTTCTCCGCTTTCTCGTTTTAGATTCCTTTTCAAGTTCGTTCAGACGATTGATAATATCTTCACTGAGGCTTACCTTACCCTCAAGAACGCATCCAGGCCTGCCCATAATACATTCAGCTTTTAATTTTTTGCACATATCAGTGTCAAAATCATGGTTTTTGCACGAAAAAGTCATATCCTTCCTCTCTACATTGAATCCCGGGGATGCATTCATAAAATGTATTGCTATTCCTAACAGTATTCCGCTACCCGCAGCTACTTGTTTGAGCAATACATTAACCCGAAAAATTGTCTGGGCCAAATGGATTTGCGGAATAATGGTTAGGATTTGATCCGTGTTGAGTGGTTTAACAGAATTACAATAAATCAATGGTCGGACAGGTCTGTTTTACTTGGTTAGATAAGATATGGGGACATAGGATACAATATCTACTCATTGGTCGGTAAAATGTTTGATGAAATACTCCAATTTCGATCTCTGGGTGGGAGAAAGGTTACTGAACTGTATACTGTACTTACTCATGTTCTCCAAAATGAAAAAATATTTGTCTGGAACAAAAAGGTTCATTACAATTTTACAGTTCAGGTCTGGTAAATAATATCCGGCACTTTCCTTGGAAATATTTATTTTTGAATCGTTAAATAAACTTTTGCTCTACTTGTTTTCATAATAAATATATCTGAAGGCAAGCCTACCTTCGCTGATGTCAGTGATAATGCCGATCTTTATTTAATTCTCGTTTATGAGTTCCGCTATTGCTCCTGCAGCAGTATCATAACGGGGATATTTTCTTCGGTCTTTGTGATTATTCATTTTCCTGTACCGGCCTTCTCACAATAAAAGTTCTTTTCTCCTAGATTATATATTTAATAATGGAACCCTTTGGTGACAATCTGCATTTCCTAAATTTCAATAGACAGGCAAAAAGCTTTCGATCCAATTATGCTTTTCAAAATCGATTTTGTCTCAAAGGGTTTGTTAATACCGGCGATTGACATTCCATAAAAATAGTTTACCCTACCTTTATTATATCGCCTTTAGGCAAAAAAAGACTTCTATCGCAACAAATTTAACTCAATAAAAGCTTAATTCCTTTTAATAGCTTGTTCAATGTATATTTTGTCCCTGTTATGCGTTGCGATTTATTCAGTTACATTATTTATACTACTCAGCCAATACTATAAGAATAGCTCCGGTTGACCGGTTGCGACATGAGATCTACATATGGAACCACTCATTAACACTCAACAATTCCTGGCCCTTTCATCTTTTCTCAACTACCAGCTTTCAGGGGAACCAGTTAATTGGCAAGGTATTCTGAAACTGGTTGTTCCCAAAAAACTGAATCGAAAATCCACTGAATACCTGCTTACAGCGCTTGAGTATCTTGGCCAAGGCTATGGAGGTCAAAAACGCCGTCTTGGGCCACTGGCGGTATTACATCCTATCCGGTCTGCAGCTCTCCTTGCCAAAGCCCAGAAAAAGATTGAACCACTGGACCTGCTCACCAGCATGCTGCATGACAAGTGTGAGGATATTACCGAAGAACGATACAGCGCAGCGGCCTGGCAAAGCTTAGAAAAAAAATATGCAGTGCTCTTAGAAAAAGTTTCTGAATTGCAAAACTTTCAGCTGGATAGACGAATCGAAAAACTGACTAAATGGCAGGGACAAAAATACTGGGAATACCTTGGGAACCTCCTCACCGAAGCCATAGAAGTTCCATCACTTGCTTCCATCAAGCTGGCGGATCGTCTTGACAATACACTGGACCTGCGTGTTGACCTGCATGATTTTTCTGACCACAGCCGATGCTTCCAGACCATTTTCGATATCATATATTTGCAATCTTACAAGGGATTCAAAAGTTCTCAACCACATCCCATACCCGGTAAAATCAACGGTGCCATGCGTCTTTACCAGCTTTATAAAAATGCAGTCTTTCTTTCTTTGCTCCGATATCTGGGTGTCCGGCTGGACATCACTAGCAGCAAGCTATTTAACTCCCTTGCAATAGCCAGTATTCGTGAGGCAGAAACCATATTGCTCCACGTTTTTGCCTACCACCTCAAGGATGCTGCCAAGCAAAAAAAACTGCTTCTTGATGTAATGAACTATTCACATAAGGGTGGTTTTAATTCTATCAGCACGATAGGTGGTCACAGCCTTGATGGGTTGTTTAAAAGCTATTTTGAATTCAAAGATAAAAAAATGAAGCAGAAAGGACTTGCTGACCTGTACAAGAACAAAAAACTCATGGGGGAGGCTGCCCTTGGTTTTATCATCATCTTCGCAACTTTTATTAATGATGAAACCTACACAATTAAAGGCATCTATCCAGAGGGTATCATGCCGCAGAATTAATTGCAGCCCGTGACATAATTGTATATGGGAGTATTATGAGCAGCGAACTTTTGTAACACCCCTTCTTTACATTTCTTCAAGGAGCGGAACTGGCCGTATACCCTGAATCTATCGGTAACCCTTTTCTCTTTGCCGAAGCCACCGCCAATTCATCACAACGCTCATTCATAGGATTTCCTGAATGGCCTTTTACCCATTTGAAAGAAATATCAAGGCCCTCAACAAGATCTAACAGTTCAGACCATAGATCAGGATTAACTGCCGGTTTTCTGTCTGCTTTGACCCAGCCTCTTCTGCGCCAGCTTTTTGCCCAGCTTTTGTTGATACCATTAACCACATAACTGGAATCTGAATAGAGAGTTATAGATTTATCCCTGTATTCCAACTTTCTGAGAGCCACTATACAGGCCGTGAGTTCCATTCTATTGTTTGTAGTCAGCCGAAATCCGCCGGAAATCTCTTTTCTTTTCCCATTATAAATCTGTACAATTCCATATCCTCCAGGTCCGGGATTGTTAAGAGCTCCACCATCGGTATATATTACTACTTCACCAACCTTTTCAATGGGGGCTGAAACTGGAGGTTTTGCATTATCCTTGTTTTTCCTGGTCGACGAACCAGTAGCCGAAAATTTTATCCAGGTTTCAGCTTCTGCTCTTGTGGCAAACCCTTTATATTTTGCTCCTGGATATCCTTTTACCTGGGCCTGTGCGGTAGGCCAATCAGTATAAATGCCTGGTCTTTGACCGGTGATGACTGCATAATACTTTTTTTTTGCCATTTTTTCCTCATGCGCTGGCTTAAATACCACCAACTCCATTACCGTATGTGTGTATTCCCTAATCAGCGACCTTATGCCGCATTTTTTCGACAAATAAATCAAAGGCCTGCGGGCTGCTGTTTTCTACTTCATCAGGATACAACAACACGGACATATAAAAAACACTATTCACTCTCTTAGCCCTTGCAGCTTCATCAGCAAACGCTCTAAGACCTTTAGTTACCAGACTCTGCAGTTCAGGCTCAAGAGGTTCTAACAATTTTTGGGCCCTGTTCGGCAAATCGATCAGTACATCTGTTTTCTGAAACTGTAAATGTTTATATGCTTCTTCGTCCCCCAACGTATAGAGGTTATCGCTGGCTTTGGATTCAAGATTTCGGAGATTCTCGGCTGTATCTTCAAGAAATTTCAGCATATTTTGCCATGATTTCGAATTCATTTGATGGCACCCTTGAAAAAGTATCATAACAAAGAAGGCGTAGCGTTTAGCCCTTTCATCATTTCTTCTTTATGGGAACAAAAGAATCATACCCTTGTTTCTTCAATTCTTTTACTACATCCTCTGCCTGCTGCCTGGAGTCAAATTGGCCGGCAATTACATTATACAGACTTTTTTCATCTGTTGTTTCGCTGAGAAGACAAAATGCCGGAAAACCCATTTTTTGAAATAACTCTACCTGGCTAATGGCTTTATCTTTTTTATAAAAAGCTCCGGCATAAACTCGAACTTTGTTTAAATCAACGGAAGTGCGAATCAAAGGTGGCATTTGCTCGTCGGTAAGACTGTTCAGGTCGGTAGACTTTGACTCTTTAAGCCGAGGTGCGACTGTCGCCTGGGTCAACTTCAGGCCTGTCAAGGCTTGCCATTGGGAAAAATCAAATGATAGTATCCGCTGGCTGACAGCTACAACATCTTCCAGTTCGATGAGAACCGGGTTACCATAAACATCCTGGTTAAGCATCGTCTCCCTAATCTCAGGCCTCAAATCCTCCGGCGTAAAAATTCCGATAAAACCTCCAAGGCTGTTTCCCAGCCCATCATGTTCATTCTCCAAAACATATTCAAAAAGATCTCCTTGCTTCACCTTGTTGAGAAAATCTTCGGCCTCTTCTTTGTTTGCCAATATTACCTGTCGAATCGCCAGGTTCTTGTTCGGAAGTTCCCATGGATACTTTGATGGCTCGATACTTTTTTTTGATAGTTTATCAATTAATACCGAGCTTTCATAACCTAGTTTCTCCGAGGTCCTGGCGCCAATCCAGGCCAAGCCAAACTGATTGGTTCTATAATAGAGTTGACCCAGAAAAAAATAAGCCTCTGACAAGCCCGGATTATTTTTGAGTGCGATAAAAAGCTGCTCCTCGGTCTTTTTAAATCGATCTTTAGCCAGATACAAAATTCCAAGCTCAATTCTGAAAAGATTATCTTGAGGAGCTAAAGAAACCGCTTTTTCCATGGCAGCAAGCGCATCATCCACCATGCGTAACTCATACAGGGCAATGGATAGATTTCTATACAAATCCGGATGAACAAGACCACCAACCAGCGCCCGATTGAAGGCTGGTACTGCCTTGGAGTATGCTTCCCGGGCCATGTATCTATTGGCCTCTGCCGCTGCCTCAAGCGCTCGGCTCGATGGCTGTTCAGCTCTGACAGGCCAAGATACCAGCATGGAAAGTGCAGACAATATAACAAAAATAATAGATGCCAACCTGGTCATAACCAATACCATTTCTATTTTTTTTCAAACACCACCATTGATAAAATTTTACAATACAGGAGGGATGTCCTCACTTATCAGACGTCAACCAGAATATTCCCATGATCTTTGAGAACTTTTAGTTTCGAGTTTCTATCCATTTTCTTGAGCTGATATTCCCGGCTGGAAGCCTTTGACCGGCATGAAAATTTTTCCAAATAGACCAAAGTTACCGGTCGTCTGGATCTAGTATATTTGGCACCACCACCGGAATTATGTTCCGCAATTCTTTTGTTGAAGTCCTTGGCAATACCGACATACAGACTGCTGTCATTGCATTGAACGATATAAGTATACCAGCATTTTGAGATCAATTATTTTTCCCTGTTACGTTTTACATGCTCTATTAAATCCTGACAGGCAAGATAAAGAACTCTTGTTTTCCAACAATCTATCAGATATGAATGATGTGATCAAATATGATCCAGGGAAAAAATCAGGTGTGTGTAATAATTTCTTTTTGTCTTTTGATTAAAGGCTGCAAATGTTTATTCAGAGGAATACAAAATATGGAGCAGGCAGAAAAGCAACAGATCAAAGAAAAAATACTTGTGGGAATCTCTGTCACAGAAAAGGATATCAAAAATCTTGAAGAACTCACCAAGCCCATAGCACCGGACAATGCCATCGGCCGTTTGTCGAGGATGGAGGCTATCAGCAGTAAAAGTGTCAACGAAGCTGCACTTCGATCAGCCCGGGATAAATTGGCACGACTGAAATATACATTCTCAAATATCGACAAACCTGATTTTGGCTTCTGCAAATTATGTGAAGAGCCGATCCCTCTGAAAAGAATACTAGCTGTTCCGGAAAGCAGCCTCTGCGTAAATTGTGCAGAATAAATACCCCGCTGCAATAAGCAGAAATATTGGGCTATCGAATATTCGGTGCTACCCCTTCATTTTTTTAAAAAATTATATGGTAAAACTTTGGTACATGTCCGGTATATGTACCTGCTCAAAAGAACATTCAGTTCTCAAAGAATCGGCCAGCGCGTTGGCTGATTCCTCTTCGCCATGCACTACAAAAGTCTGCTTAGGCTTTTTTTCCATTGCCCCTGCCCAGGCCAGAAGCCCGTCACGGTCTGCATGACCACTAAATCCTGTGATCTTCTCTACTTTTGCTTTAAGTCTGTGTTCTTCACCAAAAATCTTTACAACCGGTTCACCCTCGACGATTCGCCTTCCTAAAGTATTTGGCGCCTGCCAGCCAGAGATCAAGATTGTGTTTTTTGGATCACTAATCTTATTGCGAAGATGATGGAGGATACGGCCTCCTTCCATCATACCGCTGGCACTGATTATTATACCTGGAACTTTCAGAAAATTGAGGTCCTTGGACTGCTGTACGTTGGAGGTATAGTGGATTGTATCAAAACCAAATGGATTTGCATCCTTATCCTGAAGCAAAAATTCGCGAATATCACTATCATAGGTTTCAGGATGCAGCCGGAAAATATCTGTGGCTCGGGTAGCAAGCGGGCTATCCACATAAATCGGCATTGGTGGTATCTCCCGCCGGTCATGGAGCTTATGAAGGGCATAAACAATCTGCTGGGTTCGGCCAACAGAAAATGCAGGAATAAGTACAGTACCACCCCGCTGATAGGTTTCATTAATTATCCTTTTCAATTCCTTTTCCGACTCAGGATACGGAGGATGGGTTCTGTTGCCATAAGTGCTCTCGATTATGAGCACATCAGCACCTTCTGTAACCGGTTGCGGATCTCTTATAATTGGAATTCCTGGTCTACCGATGTCGCCGCTGAAAACCAGCCGCATATTTTTATTGGCATCTTTATCTCTGATATCGAGCACAATATGAGCGCTGCCCAGCATATGACCAGCATCAATCAGTGTAAGCTGTATTCCTGGTAAGATCTCCCTCTTTCGATTGTAGCTCATACCAATAAAATGATCCATAGAAGTAACCACATCATCCTTGTTATATAGGGGCTCAAAAAGGTTTTTCCCCTGTTTCTTTCGGCGACGATTAACATATTCAACGTCTTTTTCCTGAAGATAGGCGCTGTCCATAAGCATGATGGCGCAGAGGTCACGGGTGGCGGAGGTGCAAATAATATCTCCTTTAAATCCGTTTCTTACCATACATGGGATGTTGCCCGAATGATCTATATGTGCATGAGAAAGGATAATCGCATCCAATTTTGTGCCGTCACAGGGCCCCTTCCGATTAAGCTCAAAGGCCTCTTTTCTCCTCCCCTGAAACAGACCGCAATCCAACAAAATTCTATGTCCATTCACTTCAATTAAATGTTGAGAACCGGTGACCGTTTTAGCAGCGCCGTTAAAAATAATTTTCATTACAAACCTCCAGTTTGTACCGATTTTTTTATAAAATTGGCTAGTTTTTTTAGGGATAATGCTGCAACTCGACCAAATTTTTCCTTGGTACCATGAGCAAATCAATTAAGCCCATTCAAAATATAACAATATAAAAGGGATTAAGCTTCGAATAGGGAATGCATTCGCTATTCATGTAAGACCATCTTTATTTACTCTCTTTGGGAGACAACATAAATTTTGCCTCCGTAGTCAACCCGATCCCCAGTTTTCAGTTTACGTCCCCTTCGAAGCTCCAATTCATAATTTACAGTCACTTCGCCATGTTGAATCCGGATCTTTGCCTCGACTCCATTCTGTACTGCCTCGGCCAGCTTTAAAAATTGGGTCAAACGAATATATTCCGTACTGATGGGTATCCTAATCATTGATGTCCTGCTGTTTTTGGGTTGTCTAGCTTCTTGGAATTTTCTTTTGGTAACTGACACTTCAATGGCATTTTGCTCGGAAATTTTGGTTGCTAGATAAGGCCTCAGGAGAACCTGCGCGTTACCAAAATTTCCTACAATTTATAGTATAGCATAGGAAATACAATCGCAGCAAGTTACGGATCATAACTCCAAGGTGCGACATTTTGTCGCATTGACCACGACTTACCCACCGATTAAAATCAGACTTAATATAAATAATCACCTAACAACCTAAAATAACTCAGCTTAAACAAAGGAGACCCTATGAAAAAATTGTTTATCCCCTTTATTGTTGTTCTGACATTATTCTGTTCTTATGCCGTAGCAATGGAAATGCCTGATGTAACTCAGAACAGCTCCTGCAAATATTGCGGTATGGACCGGGAAAAATTTGCTCACAGCAGAATGATCATTGAATACGGCAAAGATCACACTGGTTTGTGCAGCCTGCATTGTGCAGCTCTCGACCTGGCAAATCAGATGGACAAGATGCCTACAGCCATTATGGTTGGAGATTATGATTCAAAAGAGCTAATCAATGCTGAAAACGCTGTCTGGGTTCTTGGCGGCAGCGCAAAAGGCGTTATGAGCAAACGGGCAAAATGGGCTTTTAAAAACAAACCGGCAGCGGAAAAATTCATTGCTGAACAGGGAGGAGAAATCGTTGCTTTCGAGGATGCCATCAAGGCCACCTACGAAGATCTGTATATGGATACAAAAATGATCCGTAAAAAACGGCAGGAGATGAAAAAGATGAAAATGAAAAAACACGGAGCAATGCGCCAATAACCGTTGTTTCTTCAAAGATTCTTGTCGAAAGCTATCAGATTGGCCGCCCTACCCCGGGCGGCCTTTTTCTTTGTTCCTTCCAAATTCAAACAATACCTGAAACACGTCGCATTCAAGTTCTGATTTTTCACCTGCATCGTCAGCTTGTTTAGTCAATCATTAAAGGTCTCCGGGTTTTTCTCCCTGCCACCTTGTTAATCCTATGAATGTAGTTTTGTACGATTTGTAAAAAACGTTGTGTTTTTTAAAAAAAATTAGATCTTCCGGAAATGGCTCTAACAAAAAATAGATTCAAAAACAATCCATTAATTTTCATCTAGATATAGGCAGTTAAAAAGCATGTCAAATTTTACAAAGCAAAACTTCCTGGCAGATCACCTGAGAAAGTCCTCAAATTCTGCTGGTGTTGACAATGGTATTGGAACAATATTATACGGGCATCATAAAATTCTAAGGGCACATTTAGGAATGTCTATGAAGAATGATTTACTTGTTTCTCATCTTATTACTTTAACTGGAGGAAATTCATGAAAAAGAAATATCTGTTCACCGTTTTGATCGCAGCGTCCGTAATGATTGCGGGTTCGTCCTTCGCTTCTGAAAAATCTACTGTTGATCTTGGGAAAAAACTCTTTAACGATCGAGCTCTTGGCGGATCGACTAATGACACCTCATGCACTACATGTCACAAAGACGGAAAGGGACTTGAGAATGCAAGCAAAAATCAGAAAATATCCAAGATAATAAATCAATGCATAACCGGTCCTCTTAAAGGCAGCAAGATAGACGGCCGTTCAGTGGAAATGCGCTCGCTCAAAATGTATATAGAAACTTTTAACAAATAATAGCCTACCTGTTTATTTAAATTGGCTTTATAAAATGTATTGATTTGGAGATCGGGAGATAGTTTCTATGAAACCTGCCAGGGGAAAATCGTACTTCTCCCGTTCTCTAATTCCATTTTCACAGGTATTTCGGAGGGTTATCAAAAAAATGCTTCTTAAAAATGTTTAGGTGTGCAGGCTAGGGTTTCGAGAAGGCGAGCATGGATGTTGTCAAAACTGCCGTTAGAGAGAACGGCGACCACATCCCCTGCTGAAGCATTGGTAGCCAGATATTCTATAATTTTATCTGTCTCGGCAAAATAGTTTGCATTAATCTCTCGCTTATTAAGGTCCAAGACTAACTGCCGGGAAGAAAATCTTTCTTTCTCCGGAATTCCTGTCAGAGCCAGTGGTTCTTTCACTATAACCTGATCAGCAGAATCAAATGACGATACATAGGTCTTTTGAAATACACTTCGACGGGAAGAATTGGTACGCGGTTCAAAAACTGCAATAATTTTCTTACCGTTATACGCAGCTTTTAACGCTGCAAGTGTTTCACGTACTGCTGTCGGATGGTGGGCAAAGTCATCAATAACGGTGACGCCACGACTAACGCCCCTAACCTCCTGGCGCCTTTTCACCCCCTTGAAATCGGCCAATCCTTTTGCAATGCTTCCTTGTTCAACTCCAAGCAGATCCAGCACCCCTATTACGGATAAGGCATTCATTGCATTATGACGGCCAGGCATAGGAATAAAAAAATCGCCATATTCTTTTTCCCTCTGTTTCACGGAAAAAGAAGTGCCTTCTTTATTTATCTTAACATTCTCCAACGTCCATATACAATCAGGATAGCGCCCGTATCCAACGACATTGCAACTCGCTCCGGCAACCACCTCTCGCACAAGCGGGTCATCAAAACAGGCAAAAAGATAGCCGTTTTGAGGAAGTATTTTCACTAACCTCTGGAATGACTTCTTAATAGCCTCCAAATCTTTATATATATCAGCATGATCAAACTCAATGCTTGTAATTACGGCGATGTTGGGTTGATAATGGAGAAATTTTGGCCCTTTATCGAAAAATGATGTGTCATATTCATCACCTTCAACCACAAAACATTCACCGGTACCGATATTGAAATTCCGGCCAAACCCCTGAACCAATCCCCCAATCATAAAACTCGGGTTCTGCCCTGTTGTGTGCAGCAGTGATGCCAAAATCGAAGATGTAGTCGTTTTGCCGTGGGTGCCGGTTATGACTATTGACTTTTTCCCGGCAAGGAAATAGTTGGCTAGGGCCTGAGGAAATGAGACATAGGGGATATGGGACTCAGCCAATGCTATTGATTCAGGATTTTTTCGAGTAATAACATTTCCAACAATAACCAGATCGGGCCGAGGGTGCAGATTCCTTGGCGAGTAGGATCCGTGCACTGTAATCCCGGCCTGCGCCAGAAAATCGCTCATGGGAGGATAAACATCAACATCAGAACCTGAAACCTGATATCCAGTGTGCTTTAACATACCAGCCAGGGCTGCCATGCCTGTCCCGCAAATACCCATTATATGGATATTTCGAACTCTTTCAGGAAAATGGTTTAAAACAGGATCGAGAACAGCTTCCTCCATTGCTTCAGTGGTCATTGCAGTTTTGAAATTTTATGGGCAGGCATTGACTACCAGATTTGAAATCGATTCCGTTCTTAATTAATTAAGCAGAAAGGAAAGTTGAAAAGGAGACTAGGATCTTACTGTATTACGAACAGATTGATATATATCTTTAAATGTTTCACCAAAATTTGAAGGCGATAGGCGACCGACTTCAATGAACTTGACCACTATTTCCTTGGCCACCTTCAAAACAGCCTCATCCGACACAGGTTTTGAAACTGTGTCCCCTTCAGATTGTGTTATTTTTTTAGAAGCTGCCATTTGACACCATTCAAAAACCTCTGCTGCCGGAAGAAGGCCAATTCTTGTACCGAGACAGCAGAGGTTATTTTCTCATAGGAAAAACCGATCGGGCCCTCCCTAAAGAACTTGAGAACCGCCGTCTGGAAATAATACAATTAACCACTTAGTTATTTGGTGGAGCTAAGCGGGATCGAACCGCTGACCTCTTGAATGCCATTCAAGCGCTCTCCCAGCTGAGCTATAGCCCCACAGCTATTTCGAATATCAAAGAAATCAAAATGCAACACTGATTGCATTCTATTAAAAAAAATATTACAACTGACCGAGCTTCTGCCGATAAATCACTTTAAGGATTGCAGGGACTTGTTTCAACCCGTATAAAATCTGCGCTTGGTTACCATGTTTCCTGGATTTTTGTCAAGATTTTTCTCTTGGATCCATTTTCTCCGAGGCCTTGTAACTTGCCAATGACGGGATACTTTGTTAGAGTGACACGTTTTTTGTAGAGTATGCAACAATTATAATGATAATAACAACTCAGGGCATAAAAATAAAAGCTTTTCCTTCTTTCATTAAGGTGATTTCTTTATGTTTTCTCCAGTAAACGCGATTCTCGGCTGGCTCTCCAACGACCTGGCAATTGATCTGGGCACTGCAAACACTCTTGTTTACATGAAAGGAAAAGGTATAGTGCTTCGGGAACCTTCTGTCGTCGCGATAAGAACAGACGCTCGGACTAATAAAGTTCTTGCTGTCGGCAAGGAAGCAAAGATGATGGTTGGCCGTACTCCTGGAAATATTGTCGCCACCCGGCCAATAAAAGATGGCGTAATTGCCGATTTTGAAGTCACTGAGGCTATGCTTCGCTACTTCATCAATAAAGTTCATAATCGACGAACATTTGTTCATCCAAGAATTATAATCAGTGTTCCCTCCGGAATTACCCAAGTGGAAAAGAGAGCTGTAAAGGAATCGGCAGAATCCGCCGGCGCTCGGGCAATATACCTTATTGAAGAGCCTATGGCCGCTGCCATTGGCGCTGGCCTGCCAATTACCGAACCCACGGCAAATATGATTGTTGATATTGGAGGTGGCACGACCGAAGTGGCCGTTATCTCCCTGGCCGGCATTGTCTACGCCAAATCCGTCCGGGTGGCAGGCGACAAGATGGACGAAGCTATTTTGCAGTATATAAAAAGAAAACATAATATGGCCATCGGTGAGCGGACAGCGGAATTAATAAAGATTAATATCGGCAATGTAATGCCTGAAGAACCCTATGAGACCATGGAGGTAAAAGGGCGCGATCTTGTTTCTGGTGTACCAAAAACTCTAACCATTAATTCAGGAGAGATACGTACCGCAATAACGGAACAGGTTGACGCCATAGTAGAGGCTGTCAAAATGGCTCTGGAACTTACTCCACCGGAGCTGTCCGCTGATATCGTTGACCAAGGGATTGTCTTAACAGGAGGTGGAGCTCTGCTCAGAAACCTAGATAAAAGGTTAAATGATGAAACAGGCCTGCCAATTATTATTGCCGAAGACCCTTTATCTTCAGTTGTTCTCGGATCAGGAAGCGCCCTTGATAATATTGACATCCTCAAAGAGGTCATGATCAACTGGTAACTGTTTTATTGTCTATTATTCGTAATTTCCTCTAATCATTACAACAAAATGCCATGATCCGTCGTCAGCGAAAAAGAGATTCGGTGAATGGTACAATGAGAAAGAGAGGCAGACTCTCTAAGCAGATCAAGGTTTTTCTCCTCTTTGGTGTCCTCCTCACTTTCATCCTTATTCTGCTTGTCTCAACCGTTGGACGCCAACAGTTTGGATCGTCCCACAAGTTTGCTCTCGAAGTCATTGGCCCGTTGCATGTGATTGCTACTGATACAGTTACTTATTGTCGAAATCTTTGGGAAGATTACAAGGCTCTTTGGAAAGTAAGAGAAGAAAACAAAAAACTCTTGGAGGAGTTGAGAAAGGCCAAGGCCGATAATAACGAATATCGCGAAGCTGTGGCTACAAATGTCCGTTTGCGCAAACTCCTTGAGTTTAAAGAATCATTGCCTCCACCGACACTGACAGCCCAGATTGTCGGCAGGGACCCATCACTCTGGTTTCAAACCGTTGTTATAGACCGCGGAAGCAGTGAAGGGGTGCAGAAAGGCATGCCTGTAGTGACAATTGAAGGCGTTGCTGGGCAAGTCCTGAGCACGTCACCGCATTATTCCAAGGTCCTTCTGAGTATTGATCCGAACAGCGCCATTGATATCCTTGTGCAGAGGACAAGGGTGCGCGGCATTATCAAAGGTACCGGTGACAATACCTACCAATTGCACTATGTCCTCAAGAACAGTGATGTTCAAGAGGATGATCAGGTGGTTACCTCCGAACTTGGTGGGGTATTCCCTAAAGGAATTCTGGTAGGTACTGTTTCCAAAGTGATCAAAGACAGAAGAGGCATGTTTCAACAGATAGAGGTATTGCCGGCCGTAGACTTCACCAAACTAGAAAATTTAATTATAATTATGAAAAAAAACCCACTTGCCGAATAGGAATGTTATTGCTAATTAATGTATCTTTGGAAATTTTACTTTTCAGGCAGCTGGTTGCGGGTTTCAATACACAAGATAACTAAAACAGTAATTGCCAGCGCAGCAATCAAGCTAATATTGCCATTCAGTTTTATTCAGGTTGTCTTCAATGCTCTTTGCATCATTTTTTCTTCTTGCTACTTTTCTGCTCACCATACAGACAGCGCTTTTCCCGTTTTTTCCATCCTGGGCCGGCAATCCGGATCTTCTTTTTTTACTGGTGGTCTTTCTGGCTTACAAAGTTGATATTATAAATGGAGCTATTCTCGTTTTTCTTATCGGTTTTCTGATTGATATCGTCTCTGGTTTTCTATTAGGGCTGTATCCGACAATTTACCTCATAGTTTTTTTCCTGCTAAAAACCCTCTCAAAACATATTGCTTTGAATGATTCAGCATATCAAGCTCCATTTGCAGTTATCAGTTACCTGTTTTCCATGAGCGCTATTTATATCTTATCATCAATCCTAGCTCCCTTATCAATTCTGGAATGGTCGTGGAGAACAATGTTGCTCCAAACCCTGCTTCTCGCAATCATTTCAATTCCATTTTTCAGTCTTATGGATTTATATATGACCTTCAGCGTCAACAAACTTGGTAAATGGCGCCTAATAAAAACAAGGGGCGGCAACAGGTTCAGATCTTAATCGATAAGCATTCTCTCGTATACATGCTAAAAGTTAAAAGAGTCATAACCAAAATAAAGAGAATTGATGAAGACGAACTCAATATCTTGAAAAAGCGTATTGATTTTGCCACTGCGGTGATAATTGTTTTCATTGCTCTCTTGATTGCCAGGCTATGGTTTCTCCAGATAAACAGCGGGGAAACTTATGAGAAACTTGCCAACAATAATCGTGTACGGGTGCGTGATACAGTTGCTCCCCGAGGAAACATTTTCGACGCAAAAGATCGTACAGTTGTTACGAATAGGCCTTCTTTTAACATAGTATGGAACAAGGAAGATGCACCGCACCCTGATGAAGTCATCAAAAGGCTGGCCAAAATCCTTAACGAAGACATTGCAACACTTCTTGCAAGAATTCGTAAGGCAGCCGATAATCCTCGACATATTCCTGTGCGTCTCAAAGAAGATCTAGACTGGAACATACTGGCTTATATTGAAAACAATCGTTTTGAATTACCTGGGGTAAGCATTGAAGTCTTGCCGCTCCGTTCATATCTGTTCGATGGGTTGGCCTCCCATAACATTGGATACCTTGGTGAAATTAACAAAAAAGAACTTGAGGAACATCCTAATGAAAATTATCAGGTTGGAGATCAGATAGGCAAAACAGGTATTGAGAGTCTTTATGAGCCTGTATTGAAGGGTGAAAAAGGTCGTCTTTACGTCGAAGTGGATGCCCACGGATTTGAGCAAAGGCGTTTGCAAGGATTAGAACCTCTGCCCGGCAATGATATCCAACTGACAATTGATATGGATTTACAAGAAATTGCGCAAAACTCCCTGGAAGAAATGGCAGGAGCCATAGTTGCGATTGATGTCAATACAGGGAGGGTTTTGGCCTTGGCAAGCTCGCCCTCTTTCCATCTTGAAGAATTTCTCGGTGGGATTTCATCTGACACATGGAATCAACTGCTTAAGGATAAGCTGCACCCTTTGGTCAACAAGGCAATTAAGGGACAATATCCCCCGGGATCAACTTATAAAGTGGTCACCGCTCTTGCCGCACTTTCTGAAAAAGTCCTAACCCCGGACACTATTGTCTACTGTTCCGGTTCCATCACGTTCGGCAACAGAAGATATCGATGCTGGAAACGTCGAGGCCATGGAGCCGTTAATCTCCATAGGGCTCTGGCAGAATCCTGTGATGTTTATTTTTATCAGGCGGGACAGAAAGTCGGTGTGGACCTCCTTGCAGAATATGCAAGAAGTTTTGGTCTCGGCTCCAAAACCGGTATCGAACTGGCAAATGAGAAAAGCGGCCTGGTTCCCACTTCAACCTGGAAACAAAAGAGATTTAAGGAGCCATGGCAAAAAGGGGAGACCTTGTCCATTGCTATCGGCCAAGGTTTCTGCTTAACTACTCCGATCCAGATCTGCAACATGATGGCGGCACTGGCCAATGGTGGGACTCTCTACCGACCGCAATTCATTGATATTATAAGAGATCCCGAAGGAGCAATCCTGAAAAAATTCAGCCCTGTTGTGCTCGGAAAAGTCCTCGGCACAAAAAACTCATTAAAATTGATCCGCGAGGCCTTAGTTACTGCAGTTAATGGTAAACATGGAACTGGCGGAGCATCTGCAATGGATACCATTACCGTAGCAGGAAAAACTGGTACTGCCCAGGTTGTCAGGATAGCGGTTTACAAAGGATTGAAGGAAGATGAAATCCCTTATAAATATAGAGACCATGCGTGGTTTACCTGCTTTGCTCCTGCAGAAAAACCGGAAATTGCAGTTGCTGTAATTGTAGAACATGGAAGTCATGGAGGTTCGACAGCAGGGCCTCTTGCAAAAAAAATTTTAGAAAAATATTTTAATATTAATGATTCGATTTGACAGACGACTATTATTTAATTTCGACTGGATCATGCTTCTTGCAGTTCTGCTTGTTGCCGGTATGAGCCTGATTAATTTATACAGTTCCACTTATGCAGGAATCGGCAAGTCTGTGTTTCTCAAACAGACCTATTTCTATATTATAGGTTTTGGCATCATACTTACCATCATTACATTTGACTATCGTCATTTTCTGGCCTGGAATTATCCTCTGTACGGGCTGATCAACATACTCCTGATTTCAACCTTCTTCATCGGCGGTTCAATTGCGGGGACACAACGCTGGCTGAATCTTGGTTTTTTTCATCTACAACCATCGGAACCTGCTAAACTGATTTTGGTAATAACCTTGGCAAGTTATTATTACAGAAAGGACACAGGGAAAGGATTTTCTCTGCAAGAATTGCTGATACCCATTGGTCTTACAGGCATTCCTTTTCTGTTGATCATGAAACAACCGGATCTAGGTACTGCTTTAATGTTAGTCGCAGTCTTCGTATCTATGACATTGTTCGTCAAACTTAAGTGGTCTACATTGCTAACTTTATCAGGGACAATCCTGACCATCATACCAATAGGATGGAAATTTTTCCTTGAGCCATATCAAAGGCGAAGAATTGAAACCTTTCTCAACCCTGAAAACGATCCTACGAATAGCGGCTATCATATTATACAGTCAAAAATTGCAGTCGGCAGCGGAAAACTTCTTGGCAAAGGATATCTTAAAGGCACCCAAAGCCACCTCCATTTCCTCCCTGAAAGGCATACTGATTTTGCTTTTTCCGTCTGGGCAGAGGAATGGGGGTTTTCAGGGTGTCTCTTTTTCATGGCTTGCTACTTTTTTATGATCCTCTGGGGACTCAATATTTCCATTTCTTCTCGAGACAAATTCGGTGTTCTTCTGGCCTTTGGCATAGTTTCCCTCATTTTCTGGCAGGCCATAATAAATCTGCTGATGGTCATGGGATTTTTACCGGTAGTCGGCATTCCATTACCAATGTTTAGCTATGGAGGGTCTTCGCTGCTGACCACAATGATCGGTTTAGGGATACTCATGAACATCCGAATGCGACGTTTTCAGGGCAGGAGCCCGACTTAGGGAGATATAATTGACTCGCTTACTTCCGCCATCCTTTTGTCTCAACCGCCTCTAAGACCAAATCTTTTAAGGCATTAATAAAATCAGGTTCAGTATT
This sequence comes from uncultured Desulfobulbaceae bacterium, assembly GCA_947258675.1. The sequence continues at coordinate 25,234 of CAMYJP010000001.1, forward strand.
ACATGATGTCGATCGTTTAAGGTGCAATCCCTTTTCCTCGGCCATTTGGCGGTAAAGAATATCAATTTCATACAGTGTTTCAACATGGTCGGAAACAAAGCTTATCGGCACCATCAAAATGTTTTTACATCCTTGGTTTGCAAGCATTTCCAACATTTCCGGAGTTGAAGGAGAGAGCCATTCCACAGGCCCGCTGCGGCTCTGATAACAGAGCTTTCCAGGAAGGCCTGTGATTTTTTCTACTGCAGAAATGGTTTCCTGCAAATGGGCCACATACGGATCACCTTCATTAATAAATTTTACCGGCAGACTGTGGGCACTGTATACGACCTGAACTTCCTCGGTTTTAAACGATTCAAAACAGTCTTTTATAGATTTTGCCAAGGATTTAATATACAAAGGCTGAATTTGCCAGGATCTGATTTCAGAAATCTCAAACTGGCTTGAAAAATTAGCAGCTGTGCGATGGAGATCTGTTAATGATGAGCCGGATGTTGCCACCGAATAATGGGGATAGAGAGGAAGGGCGACAATTCTTTTTATGCCAAATTGATTCAGTTGTTGTAGGGTTTCTTGCGCAAAAGGTGTCCAATATCTCATTGCCATAAAAACCCTGAACATCCCCTCCCCAGAAAGCTGCTTTTCCAAGGCTGCGCTTTGTTCTCCGGTGATACGAGTCAATGGTGAACCCCCGCCGATCATTCTGTAGGCCTCCTGACTTTTTGGGGCGCGACGCCAGGATATAAAACCGGCAATAGGCTTCTGCAAAAACGATGGACCCAACTGGATTATTTGACGATCGGAAAACAAATTAAAAAGAAACGGTCTTACATCTTCAAGCTTTTCCGGCCCGCCTAAATTTAGAAGAATTACGGCTATGGATTTTTTTTCACTGTTGTTGTTCAATTTGCATCTCCTACAACCATAGATTTATTCTCGAAAATCAATCCAATCGCCTCCGGACTTCCTGTTTACACATTCAATCTATTTCCGTCAAGTTTCCGGGAGGAATTTATCTTGCGCTCAAACGGACAATTACGCTATACCTATCCAAAAATCAATTGCTTGCCATACTGATATGATTAATTAGAAATACAGTCTATATAGTAAATCAAACTATTCGAGAGGACAATGACCCAGCCAGAACCTGTATACTTAGTCGACGGAAGTGCCTATATATATCGTGCTTATCATGCTATAGCACCTCTTTCCACATCTGCTGGTCTACCTACCCATGCGATCTATGGATTTACCAATATTTTATTGAGGCTGCTGCGCGAAAAAAAACCACATTATCTTGCCATAGCGTTTGATTCTAAAGGTCCCACATTCCGCCATGAAATTTTTTCAGATTACAAAGCCAACCGTCCGTCAATGCCTGAAGATTTGATTCCACAAATCCCTTATATTAAACAGGTGACCCAAGCATATAATTTTCTTTCCTTGGAAACTCAGGGAGTAGAGGCTGATGATCTTATAGCCTCCGCAGCTCGCGCCATTAAAAACTGCGGTCACCCGGTTATTATTGTTTCCGGAGATAAAGACCTCCATCAACTGATTTCGGATGATGTCACGTTTTGGGAACCTATGAAGGATGTAGTTCTGGACAGCGCTTCTGTGCAGAAGAAATATAATGTAACTCCAGACAAACTATTAGACCTGTTTGCTCTTATGGGAGACAAAAGTGACAATGTTCCAGGGGTGCAGGGAGTAGGACCAAAGACTGCAGAGAAACTTATAACTGAATTTGGTTCGCTGGAAAATCTGTATGAAAATTTAGCCAATCTGAAAAAATCCAAACTCAAGGAAAATTTAATCAATCAAAGAGATAATGCATTTCTATCTAGAGAACTGATCCAGCTGAAAGATGACCTTGTTATAAATGATACCGTGTCCGATTATACAATAGTGGAACCTGATTACCTTAAGCTGAAAACCCTCTTCACCGAGCTTGAATTCAGCAGACTGCTCAAAACTGAACTGCCGGCAGCAGCCATGGATTCCACCGGTTTTCTATTAGTAAAAGAACAAGACCAGTTGCAAAAGCTTATTAAAAAATTTCGCCAGGAACCGCATCTGGTCCTTGACACTGAAACTTCTTCCCTTGATCCTCTGACTGCCGAGCTCACAGGTATTTCTCTCTGTGTAGATGAAAACCAGGCTTACTATATCCCTTTGGGGCACCGGGATAAAGCGGATAATTTAATCGAGGGCCAATTTGATTTGAATTTTGTAATCAACGAATTACGACCATTGTTGGAAGACCGTAATCTACCAAAGATAGGACATAATCTTAAATTTGATTACTCTGTTCTCGCGAACCTTGGGGTGAAACTTGCAGGTAAACTTTGGGATACGATGATTGCTTCCTATCTCATTGCCCCAGAGCGGCGTACCCATAAACTTGATGACCTCTGCCAAGAAATTCTTAGCCTGCAACCCACATCATTCGAAACAGTTACTGGCAAAGACAAAAGACCGGACGCCTTTGTCTATGTCAACCTGGAGAGTGCTAAAAATTATTCTTGCGAAGATGTCATCGGCTCCTTTCTTTTATGGAAGCATTTTCGCCCAATTATTGAAGAACAAGGGCTCTGGGATCTTTTCAGTAAGGTTGAAACGGTTCTTATCCCTATTCTCTCAGATATGGAATTGACTGGAATTTCAGTTGATCCCAGCCTGTTGAAATTATTAGCACAAGAATTTACAGACAAGATCTCTTCTCTGGAAGAACAAATCTACAATTTAGCAGGTGAAAAATTCAACATCAACTCTCCTCGCCAGTTAGGAGAGATCCTGTTTAACAAACTCAAAATGCCGCATGGACGCAAGACAAAAACAGGCTATTCAACTGACATTAAAGTTCTTGAAAAGCTTTCATTCCATGAGCTGCCACAAGCAGTAATTGCCCATAGAACTATTAGCAAACTTCAAACCACCTACGTTGAAAAGCTTGCCACACTTGTTCATCCAGCTACCAGGCGTATCCATACATCCTTTAATCAAACTGTAACCGCAACTGGGAGACTAAGCAGCAGCAATCCAAACTTGCAAAATATCCCTATCAGGTCTGAAGAAGGCCAACGGATCCGTGCTGCCTTTGTTGCCAAGGAGGGGCACATTTTTGTTGCTGCTGATTACTCCCAAATCGATCTGCGGGTTTTGGCCCACTATTCAAAAGACCAAGCACTACTTGAAGCCTTCAGGACCGGACAGGATATACATTCTCAAACTGCAGCTGAAATTTTTTTCGTTTCACCACTACTGATAACTTCGCAAATGCGCCGGGTTGCAAAAACAATCAATTTTGGCATTGTTTATGGGATGAGCAGTTTTGGATTAGCCAGCCAGCTGCACATCAGTCGTAAGGAGGCTCAGACTTTTATCGATCGGTATTTCGCTCATTATGCAGGGATAAAACAATTCATGAATTCTATAATCGAGCAGGCCAAAAGTGTAGGATATGTTACAACCCTTCTCAACAGACGGAGAGTTTTGCCTGATATAAATAGTTCAAACAGAAATCGAAGAGAATTCGCTGAACGTACTGCGATTAACACACCAATTCAGGGAACAGCCGCTGATATAATTAAGCTTGCAATGATCACGTGTAATCAAAGTTTGAAGGCGGAAAACCCCAATGCCAGAATGATTTTGCAGATTCACGATGAGCTTGTCTTTGAAGTGCCAACCAAAGAAGTTGATGAAGTAAAAACAATCGTCAAGGACGCAATGGAGTCTGTTATGTCTCTTGATGTGCCGCTGGTGGCTAACCTGTCTGTTGGCAAAAACTTAGCGGAAGTTTAGCATCGGAGATATATACTAGTAAATTCCTGGCTAATTGGCCTGCAGTGCGCTGATTTTATCAAGTAAGGAGCGTGTAAATTTATCAGAAACAATGGTTACTGTTTTAATCGCTTTGGCTATTACCAACCCACTGCTGTGATGTAGGTATTCAACAACAAACTCTCCTCCCACTAAATCAAGCAAATCATATCCCAACGATTCGTCACCAGCCATAATATTACCGCGGCCTTTCCGTGAGACGACCTCCTCATTACCAACTCGACGAAGCTGAATTGCATCTTGGGGAGTGCTTTCATTGAGCGGATCATTGACCTGGAATCTTATTTTTACTGCATCACCATCGGCGACTAGAATATCACCGATAGAATTTTCCGGATTCAGCACTTCAAGACTTACTTCAAGTACAATTGGCTGATTTTGTGAAAGGTCATATTCTTCAGCGTGAAGATTCCTATTGGTCAAACAGACACTACCTAAGAAAAATATAAACAAAAGAATACCATATGATTTTTTCAATACCATTTTTATCATTTACCCCCATTTTATTCATTTATTTCTCATTTATTTTTCATTTTCCGAGGCATTTCATTAAAACAGAAATCCTCTTACAACAACTAAAAGCTTAAAATTCATCCCCCAATTTTATATAGATATTGAAAAGCAAGAAACATACCTGAAAAATAATCTGGCTTTTATGTAATTTTTTCGGTTGGTTACCGTGAAAGAAAAATCATCGCTACATAAGAGTAATCCGCAATACTGGAAAATTTTGCTGTTCTCCGGAAAAATAGTGCGCCGAAGCGGGTTCAGCATCCTAGACTTTTTTTAAAATAATAACTTCAAACCGATCATCAAAACACTTGACGCAAGATGCGGGATTAACATTGAAGCAAATAATCTGTTAGGCAGTTTAATCTGGCAGATCCTTTTTACTTTTTTTATTCTCATACATTAATGTGTCTGCTCGTGTCATGAGTTCTTCAATTGTGCATGGGGATTTCGGATCATACCGAGTCACACCTATACTGATAGATAGGGTATATGTTCGCTCCGACAATCCATTTGCCGCTTGTATATTTTCTTCAAATCTCTCTATAACAGCTTCCACGCTGTTAGCTCCGGGCCTGTCTGACAGAAGGACGGCAAATTCATCACCACCCAACCTACCGATTATATCAGATTTTCTAAAAGTATTTCTTAATATTTCGGCAGTTTCCACAAGGGCAGAATCCCCTGTGCTATGACCTAATGTATCATTGATCCATTTCATATTGTCTAGATCAGCATAAAGCAGGAAAAGGTATTCCTGGCTTCTATCTGCGGCCTTGACCTGTCTATCGGCCATGGTAAAAAATCCTCTGCGGTTGAATATTCCGGTGAGTTCATCAGAAATTGACGCTGCGAGTAGCTTTGCTTCCAGAAGTTTACGGTGGGTAATATCAAGCATGGTAATAATCGCTCCACCAGAATAGGGCGATATTCGAATCAGCAGATATTTATTACCATATTTTCTCTCTGAAAATTCTTTCTGCATCCCTGTTTTAATACATTCAAGCAACTCGCGATGCATATCCACCTCATGCTTGCCGGCATAATCCCTATACATTACATCGCCAATATTGGGTAATCTATCTCCAGATCTTTCTTTGGCAAGGTTATAATCCGCCACCTTTGCATCTTTATCAACGATAATTGTCTCAATAGGGTTGTTCTTGAAAAGAGCTCGGTATCTTTCCTGATTATCCCTCAACCTCTCTTCGGAGCGCTGTCTTTCTACCTCGATAGCTTCCAGTTCCACAATACGACGTCTGGACGCTTCTAATTCCAGTTCAACCTCATCTATGGATCGTTCTCTGCCCATTAACATTCTCCAGCCCTTCGGAATCATTCAAATTGACCTGAGACAATTCCTGACAGACCTTGCGATCTTCAAAACCTGAGAAAGACCAAATGCATTTATTATACCATAGGGTCATTCTACTAAATTCACGCTTCAACCCTATCATAGTCTTCATTAAAAAAATCAAAATAGTATCAGATTGAATATCAGAAAGATTAATCGATGGAACCTAAAAAAATATTGCCGGTATCAATTTACTCACCCAGGAAACTTACTTATTTATCATTACTCAGCCCTTTAACAATCAAAGATGTTTCAGTGCTATTTTAAAAGTCTTCTCATAATTCTTCCAATTAAATGGAAGAAAAATGATACCCCGGTCCGTTCAATTATTTTTCCGAATAAATAGAAAGGGCAAGACCGATAAAAATACAATCTTGCCCAATAAGGTTAATGCTTAAAGGATCTTTGCCCCGTGTACATCATGGCAACCTGCGGGTCTGCCTTATTACAGGCTTCAATTGTTTCGAAATCACGCACAGACCCCCCTGCTTGGAGTATGGCCGAAACGCCCTGCTGAATTCCGACGTCCGCTCCGTCTCGGAATGGAAAAAATGCATCGGAAATCATGACCGACCCCGGCAAGCCGGCTTTGTCCTCTTTGCTCTTAGCATCAATAGCTTCCTGTTCAGCCTTATCCCTCTTTCCTTTCTGAATTTCAAGCGCCAAATCAGCATAAGGAATACCGTACGTGTCAAAACATACTATATCTGCATACTTAACATAGGCTTTATGCATAGCGATTTCCGCCACACCAACCCGATCCTGCTCCCCGGTTCCAATACCCACAGTGCATCCATTCTTGACATAGAGGACTGAGTTTGATGTAACACCGTGTTCGATAGCCCAACCAAAAAGCATATCATTGATTTCTCTATCAGTTGGCTCTCTTTCAACCCGAAATTCCTGGCCCTTGAAGGTGGTAACTGCTGGTTTCAGGTCATCCCGGCTTCGTATGGAGTTTACTGCCGACTGTTGAATAATTATACCACCGTCGATTAAGCTCTTAAAATCAACAAACCGGTATTTTTCATAATCCGATAGTTTATCGATACGCCTTATCTGAATAACTCTAAGATTTTTTCGAGATTTGAGTATATCCAGCGATCCTTCTTCGAATTCAGGAGCGCAAACTACCTCAAGATAATTATTGCTTATTGACTCGGCCGTGGCTTTGTCACAGGCCCGATTCAATATTACTGCGCCTCCAAAAGCAGCAATACGATCAGCCCGGTTGGCACGATTATAGGCATCTGCCAAAGAATCGCCAAGCGCTGCACCACAGGGGTTATTGTGCTTGAGTATGACAGCAGCAGGACTGTCCATAAGGTACTTGATGATATTCAGACCATTATCAACATCGGTCAGATTAATCTTGCCGGGATGCTTTCCAACCTGCAACATATCATCGACTGCTATGCTGCTTACCAATCCATGACCTGGACTTATAAACTGACATTCACCAAGCACTAGGTTACCATTTACTAACTCATACAGAGCAGCCTCCTGGTCAGGATTTTCACCATAGCGCACACCTCTTTCATCAACGCTGCCATCGTCCATAGTAATCTTCCATGTCCTCTTGTGATAAATCAGCGTCTGATCATCAAAGGTAATTTTCATTTCCATGGGAAAATGATCGCCCAGAATAGTTGTGTACATTTTCTTGAGATCCGCCATGTTGGATAACTCCTTGTAATTATTTATTAGTTAATGGCTGCAGGTTGCGCCTGAAAGATACTGTTTTTTTACTCTTTTACCAATTAATCCGCAAGCTGAAACCCGGCATCCCAATCCTTTCGGACCGGGTCGAACCCTTTGCGGCGAATTGCCTGACAAACTTCATGGATGGTCCGGTGGTCACCAACTGAAAATTGTTCTCCCTGTATCTCGGGATTACCGTAACCACCGGGCGCAGTGCAGGAACCTGCTGAATATCGGGTCGGCCCCAAACCTATCATGCCGTCCCGGTAACGAGCTTCCTCCCTCGTTGACATTATAATTCCTACATCCGGATCAAAAATCCTCAACGCAAAAATAAGCTGGGCAAGATTCTTTTCAGTAACAGGAGCCAGAGGTTTAAATTCACCGGCAGCAGGGCGAAGTCGAGGAAAAGAAAGAGTAAATGCTGTTCGCCAGAAACGTTTCCGCAAATGGGTTAAATGGATTCCAAGGGCCAGACCTTCCGCCCGCCAGTCGGCTAAACCGAGAAGCGCACCGATGCCGACTTCACGCATACCTGCAGCTGCAGCTCGGGCTGGGGTTGAGAGACGATAATCGTAATCACATTTTTGTCCGGCTCGATGCACTAGATCATATATCTGCCTGTCATAGGTCTCCTGATATATTGCCACACCGGTGATACCTGCTTCAAAAAGACGGCTATAGTCATTCGTGGTCAAAGGTTGTACTTCGATGGATATGGATGCAAATTTATCACGCAACTTTGAAGCCAATCGCTCGAGATATTCAGTACCCAAACGCCTGGGAGCCTCGCCTGAGACCAACAAAATATGATTAAATCCTCGACGGTTTAGAATCTCTGCCTCTTCAAGAGCTTCATCAATAGTAAGCATCTTTCTTGATATCGGATTTTCTGTAGAAAAACCGCAATAACGACATCGATTAACACAATAATTAGACAGATACAGAGGAGCATAAATCTGAGTAATACGGCCAAAACGAAGAGCTGTGAGTTCTGCAGACCTCGTTGCCATGGCCTGCAAGTATGGTTCTGCTGCAGGCGATAAAAGGGCGGCAAGATCATGAAGCCCTGGATGACTTGATTTTACTGCACACTTTACACCTTCAGCGGTTGGTTGGTCGACTTGCACCCTAAGTGAAGAATAAGAAAGAAAATCGGACATTTCTGAAAACTGGTCAATATATTATAATTATTTAATTTTACATAACAATTAGAGCGAAAAGACACCTCAAACCTCCCATAGTGGTCGTGCCGCCTTTCCTACTATTCCTGCCTAACCCTTCCTGCCTATTTGCCGCTTGAATCTTTTATAAAATCAAGGCCGGATATGGGTGATGACGCCGAGGCGTCTTTACTTTTTACTCCGAGCCCGGACTCAAAGGCATCCCTTCCTGCTTCCACTGCTCTTGCAAAGGCCGCTGCCATGCGCACCGGATCACCCGCAACCGAGACAGCAGTATTCACAAGAACAGCATCAGCACCTATTTCCATTGCCTGTGCCGCGTGGGAAGGGGCGCCCAAACCAGCATCTACTATGACTGGTACGTTAGATTGATCTATAATTATTTCGACCTGAAATCCAGTGAGTAACCCCTGGTTCGTTCCTATGGGAGAGCCAAGAGGCATCACCGCTGCCACCCCGACATCCTGTAAGCGCAGAGATAGAATAGGATCTGCATTCATATAAGGCAGAACAATGAAGCCGTCTTTGACCAGTTCTTCAGCCGCCTTAAGTGTTTCCACCGGATCAGGCAACAAGGTGCGAGGGTCTGGCGTTACCTCAAGTTTGAGCCAATCACCGCTGCCAGCTGCCCGGGCCAACCTGGCTAAACGAATAGCTTCTCCCGCATCTCTAGCCCCGGAAGTGTTAGGTAAAAATGTATATTTTTCCCTGTCCAGCACTTTCATAATATCATCGGCAGGATCATTGAGGTCAATTCGCCGCAATGCCACGGTAATCATTTCGCTACCAGATGCGACTATGGCCTCTTTGAGTATTTCTGCAGAGGAGAATTTACCAGTGCCAAGAAAAAGGCGCGAATTAAAGATCTTTCCGGCTATAGTCAGCAAAGCAGCTACTCCTTGCAGTGTCGGTAATTTAAAGAAAACATTTGTATCTCTCAAGAAGGTCTCAGGATTTAAAAACAAGATAACGTCGGACGTTTAATGGCACTCAAACCGACAATTAAACCCTTTCTTAACAAAAGTAGCAAGGTCAGATTCCAATTAAATATTAGTCGATTGTCGTCAGCTATTAATCTCTTGACTAGTTTCATTTTTCTCGACTAGTCCATTATCAGAATTAACTTTGCGATCCACACTCAATGTGCCCATTGACTTCTAATCCCTACTTTTTTTTGCCTTTAACCCCATGACCCTATCGATCAGAGGCGGTGCTAACTGGGTGAGCATCAATTGAAAGTATTGTTATCATTTTATTGATCGGAATACACTCAGGAGCTGGTGAAAATGGGAATTTTCGAAGGGCACAGATTGGGCCTGCTGCAAGGTTGGGACAAGTGAGATTAAAGGCAACAGAACTCGTAATACACACATACTCTGCCTTAAAGCCTTGGGGGAGGCATAAAAGACTAAACAGAATTTTTATTATCAACCCGCTACAATATTTGGTTTGATGATGGCACTATCTGCTATAACCTGATTATCTAGATTGCAAAAAGGACCAATGGTGACATTATTTCCGATCCGGCAACTATGAATCATTGAATTAGGATGAATGGTGCATCCAGCGCCAATTGTTGACTTTCCAGAGATTTGGACATTTGCATAGATACATGTATCCTTATCTATGGAAACCTTTTTTTGGATGGAAATTGTTTCAGGGGAAAACAGGGAAACACCAGACAGCATGAATTCCTTATTGCGCTCCATCTGTAGATAAGAATGAGCTGCTGCCAGCTCAAGTCTTGAATTGACCCCTAGTACTTCTTCAGCATCTACGCCCGCAAAACGATTTACAGAATGACCGGCCTGAATAGCAAGTTCGACTATATCGGTTAAATATATTTCCCCCTGACTGTTATCACTGCCCACCTTTTTCAGGGCATCAAAAAGAAAGGAGACATCGGCACAATAAATACCCGCATTTATTTCTTTTATTCTTTTCTGTTCTACTGTGGCGTCCTTTTCTTCGACTATTCGTAACACGTGTCCCTGTTCATTACAGGCTATTCTCCCATAATTAGACGGATTTTCAAGAATGGTGGTCATAATAGTCAAAACAGATTGGCTCGCATAATGTTCTAGCAACATATTTTCCAAAGTGGCTGCACTGATTAAAGGTGTATCACCACAGAGAATCATTACAGTGTTTGTTTTCTTATCAACTTTCTCTTCCGCACAGAGGACAGCATGTCCTGTCCCAAGCTGTTCTGCCTGCCTAACAAACGAAACCTCATATTTAATCAAAGCCTCTTTGACCCTCTCAACCTGATGCCCCACAACCACAAGGGTCTGACCCACCGATATTTTATCAAGGGCATCAAGCACATGATGAATCATTGGGGCATAGAACACCTCATGAAGGACCTTGGCCTTTTCTGATTTCATTCTAGTGCCTTTACCGGCGGCAAGGACGATACAAGTAGTTGTTTGATTTCCCATATTCAGACTCCTGCAGGTTGGCATTTGACACAAACCAGGCAAGAGTACCAGTAAGAACCTGCAAAGGCAAGGGGAAGGCGATCTTAACATTTAAAAAAATATGAGCGTTTTATTTGGCAATGGTTGCTGTTCTGGTTATCTTATATCCTAAGAGAAAGGCATCAACTGAATTTTTAATAGTGGCGTAAGCGAGAAGTACTACCTGAATACTCATGAAATTCATTAATAATTTAATCAAAGAGGGAGAACATGATGATTGAGTTACTAAAAAAAATCACCTGGACCGGTTTGGGATTGGCATTTTTAACGAAAGAAAAGCTTGAGGAAGCAGCAAAAGAAATAATTGACAAAGGAAAACTTTCAGAACAGGAGGCAAAAGATTTTATAGAAGAACTCAAGAAAAAATCCTTACAAGCCAAAGAGGACCTGGAAAAGCTTATTGAAGAGCGAGTGAATAATACAATAAAGAAAATGAATCTTGCCACCCATGATGATCTTCTAAACCTGGAAGAACAGATCAAGGCTCTTAAACAAGGAGAAAAAGATCAAGGAGCAGAAAAATAGATGCTGAGCATTAGAAGAATTGGCGCTATTGGACGGACATACCGTCATCTCAACCGCTATAGGCAAATACTTCAAGTTCTGTTTCAGTATGGTTTTGGCGACCTGTTCGATATCCTGAAGATAGAAGAATATCTTGAACTCGGCTTACAGATAATCTCCAGGAAACGCCAGGCCCAGATTGAAAAACTTACCAGGGCTGAAAGGGTCAGGAAATCATTGGAAGAATTAGGTCCTACATTTGTTAAGATGGGGCAGGCTCTTTCTGTTCGCCCAGACCTTGTGCCAGTTGAATACATCCAGGAACTCAGCAAGCTTCAAGATAGCGTTCCTCCTTTTCCTTATGATGAAGTGCGTAATACCATCAAAACAGAAATAGGGCAAGACCCTGATAAACTCTTTGAATTCTTTGACAAAACGCCTTTAGCCGCTGCATCCATTGGACAGGTGCACCGAGCGCGCTTACCTGAAATTGGTGATGTAGTGGTAAAAGTTCAACGGCCGCGAATCCATTCAATTATTGAAGTTGATCTTGAAATAATGCTCCATCTTGCTGCGTTGGCTGAAAAGACGCTTGAAGAGATGGAAATACAAAAACCAACAAAAATTATTAATGAATTCGCCCGCACTCTCGAAAAAGAAATCAACTATAAAACTGAAGCCTCACATATTGAGCTGTTTGCCAGAAAATTCATTGATGATGAAACTGTGTATGTGCCAAAAATATACCGTGAGTACACGACAAATCGGGTACTGACCATGGAATATATTGACGGCATCAAAGCTTCAAATCTCGAAAAACTGACAGGAGGTGGATATGACTTGAAAAAGCTTGCCCGAAGCGGTGCCAATTTGATTATGAAGCAAATTTTTGTGTATGGATTCTTCCATGCTGATCCGCATCCAGGAAACATCTTTATTTTACCTGAAAACGTAATCTGTTATCTGGACTTTGGCATGATGGGTCGCATAAACCAGCAAGAACGGGAGAGTTTCTCAGACATTGTGATGCAGATAGTTAACAGGGATGAAAAAAAGGCAGCAGATACGCTACTCAATTTTACATCGTTTGACAAAGAACCAGACCGCGGCGAACTTGAAAGGGACCTTTCATCACTTATCGATCAGCACCTTTTCCTGCCTTTGAAAGAGCTGCAAGTCGGTCGCCTGTTGAACCATTTTATTGAACTATTGACCAAGCATAGCCTTTGCTTAAAGCCAAGCCTATTCATGATGATGAAGGCGCTGGCCACAGCAGACGGGCTCGGCAGAATGCTTGACCCGGATTTTGAAATTGCAAAACATGCCGAGCCTTTTGTTCGCAGGATTCAGATTGACCGTTTTAATCCTAAAAGAGTTGCCAGCGATATGCTGGATTCAGGCGCGGAAATGGTCTACCTGCTGAAGGAAGTACCTAGAGAACTTCGGGCTATCTTGCGGCAGGCAAGACAGGGAAAAATGACTATTGAGTTCCAGCATCGAGGCCTCGACCCAATGCTTTACAATCACGACAGAACCAGCAATCGGATTGCCTTTGCCATTGTCCTGGCAGCTCTAATTATTGGTTCTTCCTTAGTCGTACTTTCCGGCATTCCCCCAAAGTGGCATGAAATTCCAATTATCGGGCTTGCCGGCTTTATTGTTGCCGGGTTCATGGGGTTCTGGTTGCTGCTGCTCATATTACGCCGCGGCAGGATGTGAACTCGTATATGCAACTGGTTTGTGAATTTTTTGCATAAAAAATGCAATTGCTTCAGTGAACAACCAACCGCTTTTCGATATCAAGGAGTTGCTATTTCCTTTTTGCAACTGCACCATATAACATCCTTTGGAAGCATATCTCTGCCAGGACCAAAACTGAGTTGTGGATAGGTGGCAATGGTTAGGTGGGTTAGGGTTTTATCAAGCATCATATCAAATATCTCTAAAAAGTGATTTCGATTATAATAATCCTTCAGATGCATTGGAGTTCCAGTCAGAATACTTCCCAATATGGACATGCTTGACCGAACTTTAATATTGGTAATCGAGATATTCCTTCTTATTAGGCACGTTTTCAGTCTCTGCCACTTTTGAAACGCTGCCACTGCCCGTCTATTGCCAACTGATTGAAGCCGTGAATTAAAACTTTGCTATAACAGCTCAAAGTATCAGTTTTAATTTTTCACTAAAGACCTCCTTTACATTCCATCAGGTTCAATTTACAACTTCGGGCTACTTTGCTATATTGGCAGATTATCTATTAAAGATATTTTTCAAATAATTTAAGATGGTATTTTTGCTTTTAAAACGTTTAAATTCTCCGGCATCCAGAAACAATCCCTGACAGGAGTTGCATGTTTCATAGGCAATATGCGATTTCCCCTTCTCTGTTTTTTGTACCATTGGTATATTGCACTTAGGACAACTTATCTCCCTGATCCTGTTATATGCTTCACCTTTTTTCACATTGTCCGTATCTATCAGGTCAGAGCCTTTCAGATTCTTAAGTTGTTCAACTTCCAACCTGTCGAACCATATGCCTCTGCAGTTGACACATCTATCTACCTCAATTGACTTATATGTAACTTTTCCCATGATATGATTACATTTGGGGCAGTGCATATTTTTTTCCTCTAAATACTTATAGAAATCTCTAACAAATTAATTAGGCCTGAAAATTTTTATTCCAAGGTTTAGCCCATTGTATCACAATTATCAAAATTAGAAATATGGACGCATTGTAAAATCGCAAAAAAATTGGCTACCTAACCAATACGACAAATACAATTAGGGTGTCAAGGACAAAACCTTAGCCACAAATTCATTAACATCCCCCCCAAAAAAAGACGTTATCTCTTTGCCAATTCGAATCTTTATCCTTATTCTCTGCAGCAGCCACAATATAATCCTTCCCCACAATGAAGCAGGGAAGGATTATATATAAAAAGAATTCGGCGGCGACCCACTCTCCCACGCAGTCTCCCATGCAGTACCATCGGCGCTGAGGAGCGGTCACGAATGAAGCTCATGCCAGGATGGGTAGAGATGCGAGGCAGAGAAGAGACTGCTGCGCTGTATTTATTATACGCAAAGCAGTTGATGACGAAGCAGATATGGTCATACCGGCATGTGATGCATTCGTGATAACTGCTGTGTTCACAATGAGAACGAGAAGCAGGTTGGAAAGTCGGTAAGCTAGGAGGCTAGCAAGGAGGAAGGTTTGTAGTTTGTATGCCCACAAAAAAATCCTTCCCCACAATGAAGCAGGGAAGGATTATATATAAAAAGAATCCGGCGGCGACCTACTCTCCCACACAGTCTCCCATGCAGTACCATCGGCGCTGAGGAGCTTAACTGCCGTGTTCGGAATGGGAACGGGTGTGACCTCCTCGCTATGGCCACCGAAAAATTTGATTTTCAATCAAATTTTGTCGGCTGCTTTGTTAGCCGACAACAAAAAAGGTATCAGAAGCCAGAAGAGCCAATACAAAACCCTTCTTTTCTGATTCTATATCAAACTTAGATAATTGAACAGCAGGGGTAATACAGCAGATGTGTGTATTTAATCAAAACATAAATATGGTTAAGCCGCACGGCTTATTAGTATCGGTAAGCTTCATGCATTACTGCACTTCCACACCCGACCTATCAACGTTGTAGTCTTCAACGAGCCTTCAGGTGGCTTACACCACGGGATATCTTATCTTGGAGTGGGCTTCCCGCTTAGATGCTTTCAGCGGTTATCCCTTCCGAACATAGCTACCCAGCAATGCCGCTGGCGCGACAACTGGAACACCAGAGGTTCGTCCATTCCGGTCCTCTCGTACTAGGAACAGCTCTCCTCAAATATCCTGCGCCCGCAACAGATAAGGACCAAACTG
>CAMYJP010000002.1 GCA_947258675.1 uncultured Desulfobulbaceae bacterium
GACCACAATCGATACTGGTGGTTTACCTGTCCGGAAAGGTGCTCCTTTATTTTTTTATCTACAAAATTGGTATTAAATAGCCCTTCTCTTTTTAACCGCTCGGCGGAGAGATAATCCAAAAGTAGATCTTTTAGCTCAAAACGCAGCCAATGGTCAATCGGAACACCGAATCCCATTTTCGGACGCTCAAATAGACTCACAGGTAAATATCTGCCCAGCAGTTTTTTAAGAAGGTATTTGCCGGTTCCATTGCGGTATTTAAAATGCTCCGGCAAGCCGGCTGTAAATTCAACCACCCGATGATCCAGTAAGGGCACCCGGATTTCCAGGCTGTTCGCCATACTGGCTCTGTCCACTTTTGTCAGCATGGCATCGGGCAGATATGTTTTCTGGTCGACTCTCATAAGGCGCGATAGCAAGGGCCAGTCAGCGGTTTCCTTAAATACTTCCTCATACTTACTGTGTGGAAGCTCTCGAGCAGCAATACTTGAAATCTCATTTTCCGACCACAGACATATGGTCATTCGGTACAGCTCGGAAATCCGGGTCTGTTCCATCAGTTTTAGCAATTTTTGCCATTTATCCGGAAAATTGGCCATCCGTAAGCGTTGAGGCAAAAAATTATGTAAAGGAAGATAACAATTTTCAACCCAGGTTGGTGGAATGAATCCTAAAATTTTTGCCATGGCTTTTTTTACCGGCAAGGGAAACCGATGAAATCCCTCTGCCATCGATTTGGTGGTCCAATACCGGACATATCCGCAAAACTGTTCATCTCCACCGTCCCCGGAAAGAGCTACGGTAACTTGTTGACGGGTCAGATGGCTCACCAGGAAAGTTGGAATCGCTGAAGAATCGGCAAATGGTTCATCGTAAAAATCCGGCAATCGGGGAATGACATCCAGGGCATCATTGGCAGTAACATATAACTCGGTGTGCTCCGTCTTGAGATGTTTTGCAACCCTGGCGGCCCATGGGGCCTCATTATACCCTTTTTCTTTAAACCCAATACTAAACGTTCTGGCCGGGGTTGCGCTGATTTTTTGCATCAATGCAACAATCACCGAAGAGTCAATCCCTCCGCTAAGAAGCGCACCAAGGGGAACATCGCTGATCAGCCGGTCGGATACAGCTGCCGTCAGCAAATCATCCAGACGTTGCAGTTGATCTTCTTCGCTTTTTCCCGGCTCCGTCTGAGTCCGTGAGATCTCTGGCAGTCTCCAGTATTCTTTTGTTCTAACCGTATTGCCGTCATATACCAAAAAATGTCCCGGCAATAATTTATAGGTGTTTTTAAAAATAGTTCCCGGTGCGGGGATATACTGATAGTGGAGAAATAGGGGAATGGAATCAGGGTTAACGTCTTTAACAAAATTTCCAAACTCCATGAGCGCTTTAAGCTCTGAAGAAAAGATTAAAAGACCCTCACTCTCATTTAAATAATAATAGAGCGGTTTTATGCCCAGACGATCCCTTGCCAGAAAAAGAGTCTGATTGCGGCTATCCCAGATCGCAAATGCAAACATGCCGACAAATTTCTCCAGGCATTCAGGGCCCCATTGCAAATAGGCTTTCAGCACAACTTCCGTGTCCGTAGCGCTTTTAAACCGATGTCCGCAGTCTTCAAGAATTTTACGAATCTTTTTGAAATTGTATATTTCACCGTTATAGCAAATACACACCTTGCTATCATCGCTTTTCATGGGCTGATGCCCCGCACTGGAAAGATCGATGATCGACAGTCTGCGGTGGGCCAATCCGACACCGGTGTTCTCTTCATAAAAAAGACCCGAATCATCAGGTCCGCGATGGGAGAGGCACTTAGAAGCTTCGGGAAGTCGTTCCTTTAAACTTCGGAAATCATTCTTGGATCTAAAACCGACGATACCGCACATGGGTTCAGTTCGTTTTTTTTACCACTGCATTTTTAAGCTTTATTTTAAAATTCTACAATGCCTGAATTCGAAATTCCTAAACTATACATTCAGTCACCGTTCATCCGGGTTTCTTTTGGGAAAAGCTAAAATCATACAATTTTATGTACTCATCAACCATGCGTTTATAAGAAAAATTTTGTTTTACCCTGTGTCTTCCGGTTTCACCCCATTCTCCCGCTTTAATAGGATCATTTAGGAGATCGATTATTTTTAAAGCTAATTCTTCCGGTTGCTTCGGTGGTACCAGCCAGCCGGTTTGGCCGTCAATTATCGCTTCGGGGTTCCCGCCGACTCGAGTGGCCACCACCGGCAGACCGGCGGCCATGGATTCCAGAACAACATTTGAAAATCCCTCTTCATGGGAGGGTAAAACCGATATATCACTGGCGGCCATCAGATCGGAGATATCATCCCTGCGGTCCATAAAGAGAATATGGTTCACAATCCCTAATTTCTGAGCCAGTTTAACAAGATTGCTTCGAACTCCCCTGTCCTCGCCGACAAGAAGGAACAGATTGTCCGGCAATTGTTCGCTAACCAAGGCAGCCGCCTTGAGAAGATCGATATGACCTTTATAAGGAATAAGGTTGGCTAAGGTAATAATTATTTTCTTATCAGGATCTAAATGCAGCGCCTCACGAATTTTTCTTCTTTTAAAGTTTCCAGAAGCAAATTCAGTTAGTTTCACGCCATTGTAAATCAATCGAATTTTGTCGGCATTTCCCCGATCACGCTTGATGGTATCCTCACCCACCGCTTTGGAATTTACGGTTACCCAGTTGCTCAACCGGAAAGAGGCAATATCAAAAATTCGTGAGCCCCGGTAACGATCCTGGTGGGTTCCCAGCGCACGTTTGCTAGTGATAATCAGCGGAACTTTTAAAATGCGGCCGGCAACGGATCCCATAAAATTTGTAAGCGGCAAATAGGCATGAATTATATCCGGCCGAATTTTCCGAATTACCCGGCATAACCGGAGCTGGGCGCGAAGCAATAACAATGTTTTTGCGATAGCTGATTTTTCCGAAAGATAGCCGCCATCATAAATCTTAACATTCGTTGTTCTCAAAAAATTCTTTATTGGTCCGAAAGGTTGCAGGACAAACAAGTGACAGTTAAAGTTCAATTGATCAAGATGCTTAATCAGCAAAGCCATCTGCTTTTCGGACCCACCAAGTACCAATGAACCGACAGCGAATAAAATTATCGGATTGGCAGAATTTATTCCGGTGTTTTCTTGATTCATTTAGTTTTGAGCTGTTAAAATCTTTTCTATTATTTTATCCCATTTACTCATAATAGAATCGATATTTAAGCGATCACTTATTTTCATAGCTTCTTTGCCTATCCTTCGCCTTTCTTCCGGATTATTGATTAAAAAGTCAATTTTTGCAGAAAGAGCATTAATATCTCCATTTTTTACCAAATAACCATCGACTTTATCTGTAATAATCTCATTCGGCCCGGCAATGCAATCAAAGCTGATACATGCACAGCCATAAGCCATGGCTTCGCAAAGTACATTCGGAAAGCCCTCAGTTCTTGAAGATAACACAAAAATAGAAGATTTTTGATACCATTTTTCTATCGCTTTTGTTCTTCCGGGCATGCTGATGAAATCTTCTAAATTTAGATCGTATATTAATTTTTCTAAATTGTTCCTCTCGCTTCCTTCACCAATAATAGCTAATTTCCAATCCTTCCGGTCCAAATGTGAAAATGCTTTAATTAATCTGTCAAATCCTTTTTGCCGATTGAGCCTGCCAACTGCTAAAATAGTTTTTTCTTCTCTATTAGTGTTTAGAATCATTTCTTTTAAAGTTAACGGATTATTTATAACAAAAGTATTTGATAAACGATGATACTTTTCTTTATCGTACCTTGTTTGTACAATAAGCGCATTTGAAAATCTATATACTGATTTTCTCAAACTTACCCATAGCCGCGATTTTAAAAAATCATAACTAATTCTCTCGGCTATAATTATTGGTTTATTGATAATCCTACAGCTGATAGTTGATAGAATATTGGTTTCAGTCATAAAACTTATTACGATATCTGGATCTATTTCTATTAGTTTTTTTCTAATAATTTTTATTCTTGTAATATTGTTGGCTAGGCCATTAAGTACAGAAGCTGAATTTTTTAATAATGACAATGGTTCGATTTTGATACCGTCTTCCAGCAAGTAAAAAGGAGTTGAGTTATCAAGTGTAATGACTATTATGCTGTAATTTTTCCGAGCCCAATAATTAGCCATTAAACTCAAAACCTTCTCTGCCCCGCCACTACCTAATGACGAAATTATGAATGCTATTTTCACATCCGTTCTTCCTGTAGTATTTGTCTATTCGCAAAGTAAACAAGGAATAGAAATGAGATCAAATAGACAAATGATGTCGACAGTGCGATACCTTTAAGCCCAAAATAATGAATAAAAAGAATGTTAAAGCCGATATTAACAACTAAATTGATAGCCGCCCCCCACATCAGGATGTGATTTGCACGCAAAGAGGATATAAGACGAACAACAACAATGCCGGCAACATAGAAAGGAATCTGGCAAGCAAAATAAGCCTGAACCGGTGAAACAATAGCTGTATCTTCTGTTGTGAAAGATCCACGTTGGAATATAATATTTACGACTGAATCAGAGAATGTATAAATTAATATTGCTGCCGGAATACCGACGGCAAAAATTATGCTCAGATAAAATTTAATGGTGCTCCGAATATTTTTCCAATCCTTTTCCGCAACCATTCTTGCAAAATAGGGCAGCACCGCTGTGCCGATGGCCGTTGTAGCCAGGGTCATCACTGCGGCTATGATTTTATTTCCATAGTTAAGCGCAGCAACGCTGCCGGGGGCAAGGGCTGCAGCCATGCCTTTGTCAACTATTTCGGTGCTTCCCATAATAATGGATCCGGCAATCATCGGAAGAAACTGCCCGATGACAATCCGCAGATCAGGATCAAACTGGATCAGGCGCGGCCTCAAAGAAAATTTTCGTTTAATGATAGCTCCGCCAATAAAGAAAGCTTCCAAACCAAATCCCAGTATCGTGCCGATGACAAGTGCATAAATACCCAGGGAGGTACCGACGGTAAGAATAAAAAAAATCGCAAACAAAGGGCCTAAAATCGGAAGAATAGCAGCCAGGGCGAAGCAATCCAGCGCATTCAATACCCCGGCACAAATTGTTGAAAGGCCTTTGAGTAAAATTATCGGCGCCAGAGCATACAGGATTATCTGAGCTAATTTAAATTTTTCAGGTGAAAATCCGGAACATAAGGCAGGCAGGTAAAGAGGGGTAAAAACGATAAGGATAACAGATAGGATAAGGCCAAAGAAAAGAAACCCGGTTATAACACCGCTTAAAACTTTCTGAGCACCGGCAAGTCCTCGATTTCTATAGACACGAATGAAAGTGGGCAAAAAAGAAGCCGAAAGAGATCCGGCCAGTATGTTAACGATAAAGGTTGGCACAAGCAGCGCTATCAAAAATGCGTCAAGCGCATCACCGGTGCCAAACCAGGCGGCTACAGTGAGTTCTTTGGCAAAGCCGCCAATTTGAGTCAGAATTGTGAAAAAGCCGACAATCGCGGCTGCACTCAATATTTTATTTCTAACTGTATGGTACCCTAACTCCAAGTAAAGTCCTCATTTACTATAGTCTCCAGACAGATTCACCCTACACAACACTTCAGTGCTGGTTTACTGTAAAGGTCATTTTGATTTTAATCTAAACTAAAATAAACTTTGCGTTCTTTGGGCCTCTGCGGTGATTACTTCTTTTTGCTATAGAGGACCGATATACATATTCATTTTTAGAGGTATTATTACCACTCAGTGAAATTCCGTGTTCGTCCGTGGTGAACGTTTAACTTATTCGGCAGCTTCAAAACCGGCAATAATACCTGCAAAGTACCATTTGAAATATTCGGTGCTCAAATCAGTGTGGAGGGAAGAAAACAGGAAGAAAAAGAGTAAGGAAAGAGGATAAAAAAGAAATGTCATACGGTTATCAATTGCCAATTGCCTGTAGATTAAAAAAGCGCTTTTAAAAATTAGTCCGAATAAAATCGCAAACACGCCAAATCCCGCAATACCCGTTTCGGCTAACAGTTCCAGGATTATGTTGTGGGGATGAACATAATTTCGATCTAATATTTTATCATGATATGATATACCAAGACCCGAGCCCAAGGCAGGATTCTTTTTGAAAATACTTAATGCATCTTCCCAAATTCGAATCCTGTCAACAGAGATATAAGAAGATGAATCATTTGATATTACATATCTTATTACATTTTTAGCGTCTTCAAATGCCTTGACCTGTCTTGTTTTTATGGATTTATTTAAACTGGGGAGCAGGATAAAAGAGACTATTATTACAAAACACACTATAGTTATGGGATATATTTTTTTCAGCTTGATGCGAGAATAGTAAAACAGATAAATCACAAATGAAATTAAAAAACCGAAAAAAGCGGCCCTGGTCCCTGAATAAAATCCAATAATAAAACAGGCTAATAAAAGAGTTAATACGGATATTCTCGCTATTAATTTCATCGATGAATCCAATTTAAATAAAACACACAACGTAAAAAAATAAAATAATGTGCCTATTTGCGCATTGTTAATTCCTGGTAATCTAAACCGTCGATTCAAATTAGGCCACTGCTGATAGATCGCGTAAACTAAAAATCCAACTAAAAATACGATCCATATAATGTTAAACCGCTTGGACCTTGCGATGGACATGCTCGAAATGGTTCCCAGGCAAAAGCCAAAGAGACACCAAGCGATGAAAAATTTAAGACTTTCTCTTGTTGACTCAATGTGGATGTGTTTGACGCTCGATATAAAAACTATCGAAGCAAACAATATCATACACAATAGGATCCATTTGCTTCTCTTTAGGGCTTGAATTCCATGAATTTTGGAATATATCGCTCCGGCCAGTAAACCGGGGCCCAATAAAACGATTAATGTTCGAACAAAATTGGGTGCTAACTTTATATACTCCCCTATGATTAGAAAAATAACTGGGGACAACATTGTGTATACGAGTAAAACATCAGCGATTCCGAGAGTGTAATTCTCAGCAAATTTTATTTTATTACTTGGGGACTTCGTCATAATATCTGGATTGCGAATTTCCGAGACATTCAATTATTTCGCGACAGAACGCAGTTAATCAATTACATATCGAAGCTATAAAAAATAGAAAAAGCCAAGTCACTTCGGAAACTGGCTAGGCTTGGATTTGAATATTATGTTGCTAAAAATTATCGGGAAGGTTGCATTACCCTCCGGAGCACTGTGAGTTTTTTGCTTCACAATTATATTTTTTTATCAACTGGAGAATACTTTATTTGTGCTCTTGGCGTCTGTTCTTATATATTCATTGACAATAGTCCGATAATATCCCATATTCGACCGGACCGTATCGGACTTTAAGACTTTAAATCGATTGATCCATAATATCCTTAAAAGCGAAGAAGCATGTGGCGCTTCGCCTAAATATCTGCCTTGCGTCTTGATTGTCGTGCCATAGTCCCGCTACTATCGGGACGAGGGCGGATGCCCTGCGCCTGCCTTTGAATCATATTCAGGCACGATCTCCTTTAATTTAGATTTAATTTTGTCTCCCATCTGTTCTGCAGCTAAATAGGCCAATTCATCAACTTTACCATTCAAAAGCTGCATATCGCACTCAACCCCTTTCAACACCATAATTTTCTCATGATAGGTTGGCGCGATATTTTCTCCTTCAGTAATCAGCTCTTCATACAGCTTCTCTCCCGGCCGAAGACCAATATAATCAATTTTAATATCGATCTCCGGTTCAAAACCGGAAAGTCGAATCAAATCCCGGGCCATATCATCAATTTTAATAGAAGTGCCCATGTCAAGGATGAATATTTCACCACCGTTTCCCATGGCACCGGCCTGAAGAATGAGTTGGCAGGCTTCGGGGATGGTCATAAAAAATCGTGTGACCTCCGGATGGGTAACCGTCACGGGGCCACCCTTTTGGATCTGCTTTTTAAATAAGGGCACCACGCTGCCGACGCTGCCGACGACGTTTCCGAAACGGACTATCACAAACCTTGTTTGAGACAAATCACATGCGTTTTGACCCTGTACCAGCATTTCAGAAAGCCGCTTGGAAGCGCCCATTATATTAGCCGGGCGCACGGCTTTGTCGGTTGAAACAAAAACAAATCTGGCAACATTGTGTTTGGTGGAAACGTCAATTAAATTCTTCGTTCCCAGTATATTATTGTCAATTGCTTTCCAGGGCTGCAACTCCAGCATCGGAACGTGTTTATAGGCCGCAGCATGAAAAACAATATTTGGTCGATTTACCTCAAAAGCTTTTTCTATCTGATTTACATCCTGAATGTCGGCTAAAATAGAACCTACTTTGACATTTTTAAAACTTTGCTTCAACTCCAGCTCTATTCCATGCAAAGGGCTTTCCGCCCTTTCAAACAAAATGATTTTTTTAGGTTCAAAGCGGCAGATTTGCCTGCAAAGTTCTGATCCGATGGAACCCCCGGCGCCGGTTACCAGCACATTTTGGTCTTTAAGGTGAGCGTCGATCTTCTCCTCCTCCAGCTTTATAATCTCACGCCCTATTAGGTCCTGGTAGGCAACCTCCCGGATGGCGTTTACCGTTACCTTTCCGTTTATCAGTTCACTCATTCCTGGAATAGTTTTAAAGTTGAGTCCGCTTTCTTTACAGATCTCAACAATTCTTCGTATTTCTATTGAATTAGCTGAGGGAATAGCGATTAGTGCCTCATCTGCTTTAACTTTATTTGCTACTGCTCTAATATCGCTGATGCGGCTTAGCACAGGCACGCCATGTATTGTCATTCTCATTTTGCTGGGATCATCATCTAGAAATCCCACAATATTATATTGCAGTATGGAGTTATCGCGGATCTCACGATAAATTTTTTCACCACAATTACCTGCTCCAATGATTAGAAGATTTTTTTTGGCTGTTTGTTTTCGAGTTATTAATCTCCAAAAGGCTTTAGCAAATTCTAATCCGGATTTGTTGTCACTCAGGTGGACGAAATAAATTCTAATGCTTAATCGAAACCCAGAAATAAAAAGAATTGTCAAACACCAGTCAATAATGAAAACCGATCGTGGAAAGCCCTTGAACCTATAAGGGCTGAATAGAATAAAGCTAATTATCAGCAACGTACTGATACTTGAGGCCTTAAGGATATTTAGAAGATCAGCAATGCTGGTATATCTCCACATTCCCCGGTATAGATCAAAATAGAAGAAGCAAAAAATTTTAACCAATAGAATAAACGGCAGACTCCAGAAAAGTAGATCTAGATGCCTTTGTGGGATCGTAAAGTCAAATCGTATCAAGTGGGCGGCAAATATCGATAGAATTAAAAGAAGTATGTCAATGCTAAATAATACATAGATATTTTTATATAAAAATTTAAAATTCATATCTCTTCTTTTAATTAACACCTCAAATCAGCAGCTTAGCCGGCGGTCCAAGCTTTGCTTTGTAGGTAAGTTGAGACTTTTGAATAATTGCCAATTTTGAATTATTGAAGCTTCTAACGTACTGTTTTTGTTATATCTGAATTTGGGAAAAGTGAGAAATTCAAGGGTCTCGTTGCATAAACAACAGGTCGAATAATAGTAAAAAGACAGGATTATGCGACCTATTCTGGAGATTCAGCAATCCTATTAGAACCGGGAGGTGGATACGGTTTAAGTGAAACGGTACGCCCGGATATTTGGACCACTTGCTGATCAGCACCTAAATTCTGGAGAATTCTTTGAACCTTACGCAGAGCCAACGGGCGAGATAAAATCGCAATTATTGTGATCCATATAATTTGTAAATCAAGAAAAATGTTACTCTTGTCAATATAGAACAATCCCAGACGACTTTTCCAAGGCCGAATGATTTGGTCATACTTAAGATCTGGATCTTGACTACCGGCTAAGATATTACCTTCATCAGAAAAAACAATTGAAGCAAAATCTGTAATTCCTGGACGCATATCGAGTAGATGACGCTCTTCTTCAGTGTAGGTATCGACACCCGATGGCACATTAGGCCGAGGGCCAACAAGGCTCATATGACCACAAAAAACATTCCACAGCTGGGAAAACTCATCAAGTTTGTGCTTGCGGATTAAATGCCCGATCCATGTGATTCGTTTGTCATCGGCGGCAGTCGAATCCACCCCGCTGTTATCGGCGTGTACTACCATGGACCGCAATTTAACCATGTGAAATATTTTACCGTTTTTCCCGACCCGCGGGGCAATATAAAAAGGGGAAGCAAAATCCTGCAGCCAGATAAGGACGATGAATGCAAATAAAAAGGGGGACAGAATAATCAAACCTGCCAGTGAAAATAGGATATCCATTAAACGCTTCATAGCCAATCAATTTTCATTCGACAGAAGATTTTTGATACGATTGCTGATAGAGGCAGCATCAAGGCCGTATTGTCGACGTAAATATTGTTGAGAACCGACAATACAGGAAAATCCGGCTTCCAGGCCAATGCGCAAAAAAGCATCCGGATATACCCCGTTGTCCATCAGTGTCTCGGCGACGGCTCCGCCCAACCCACCGCAAATAGTATGCTCTTCCACGGTAATAATGACGCCTGTTGTTCGGCATGTTTTCAGAATGATCTCTTGATCAAGTGGTTTAATCGTATGCATACTGACTATTTTCGCACTAATTCCGCCTTGTTCTAGCAACCTGGCAGCATCCCAGACTTCTTCAAGTATTCCGCCGGTAACGAAAATGGCACAGTCGGTGCCATCACGAAGCACGCGAGCTTTACCGATGATGTATTGTTCGCCTGCCTCAAGAGGTATATCTTCTCCTGCTGATTTGTCCAATCGCAAAAAAAATGTGCCGGTGGTGTTCACCGCAGCCTCCGTAGCTTTCATGGTTTCCCAGTAACCACATGGTGAAACAACAGTAATGTCCGGCAAACTGCGCATAATTGCAAGATCTTCAGTCGCATGGTGTGAAACTCCCAGTGCACCATAGCTAAACCCTCCGCCAATAGAGACCACTTTCACATTGGCCATATGGTAGCATGCATCATTTCGAATTTGCTCCAGACAACGAAGCGTTGGGAAATTACCAATTGAATATGTGAATACGATACGGCCTTCCAATGCCAGTCCGGTGGCGAGACCAGTCATATTCTGCTCAGCGACTCCCGCATTGATGAATTGACTAGGAAATGAATCCCTGAATTCGTTAAACACCCCAAAGCCCAAATCTCCTGTGACAAGTGTAATACGTGGATTTTCTCCGGCCAAATCGTAGAGCCGTCTAATAAAATGATCTCTCATTACGATCCTTCCAGCTCTTTCATCGCATCTTCAAACTCTTTTCCCCGTGGGCATCGATAATGCCAGAGAACGGCATTCTCCATAAAAGAAACACCCTTTCCTTTTGTGGTGTGAGCTATAACAACACTAGGTTTTCCATGTTCGAAGGGCACCTTTGAAAATATGTCTTGAAGCTCCAGATGATTGTGTCCATCCACTTCCCGCACAGACCAGCCAAAGCTTTGCCATTTTTCACTAAACGGTTCGAGATTTAGCGTTTCATAGGTTGTAGCTAGACTTTGAATTTTGTTATAGTCCACTATAGCTAATAGATTATCCAGCTTATGGTGTCCAGCGAACAAAATAGCTTCCCAGTTCGATCCTTCGTCACATTCACCATCTGAGAGCAAGACGACTATTCTAAATAAGTGTTGGTCCAATTTCGCACCCAATGCCATTCCCACGCCAACATTGAGCCCATGCCCCAAACTGCCGGTAGATAATTCAACCCCAGGGATCCCTTTGTGACTGACATGACCGGACAAATCAGATCCATTTCGATAGTGCGCTTTTAATTTTTCCAGTGGGAAAAATCCTTTCTCTGCTAAAGCGGCATATATCGCCATCCCGGCATGCCCTTTGCTCAAGAGAAAGCGGTCACGATGTGGATGTCTTGGCTCTTCTGGATATACTTTTAAGGAAACACCATAGAGTACGGCAATTAAATCAGCAATACTTAATGCTGAACCGACATGGGAGCACTTACCTCGATTAGCCATTATTACAACATGCTTTCTGATTTTTTTTGCTAATTCCAAAGTGTTCATAGTAAATTATTTCGTTCGATTTTATATCAATCTAATATTGCAAATCCAATATACGGGTCAAAATCCAAACGCTCTATTCTCGGCATTCGACCCTTAAACATAGCCAGCATAGCACGCGTTTCTCCAGGCCATAAGGGATTGTCCAATTCGTCAAAGGCCACTATCGCCCCTTTCGGCATTCGTGGGACAAAATGCTTTAAAGCTACCATCGTTGGTTCATAAAGATCAAAATCCATAAAAAGCAGGCTCACCAAAAGGTGCGGATGATCATCAATAAATTTCGGTATTGTTTTAACTGCATTGCCCTTAATCAATTCTACCTTTGGTATATGCCCCAGAAATCTCGTTGTATCATGAATCGCTATGAGTTCAATCAACTCGTCATGTGAATCAGCAAATAAATCCCCTTTTTTAACATGGTTGCTATTTTTCGAGACGTCTTCATCAGACAAGGAAGGAAATCCTTCAAATGTATCAAACCCGTAAATACGCCGAGTAAGATTGACGGGCTCCATAATTGCTGAAAATTTAACCCACGACATAATCCCAAAGCCCTGGAAAACACCACATTCAACGATAGAACCTTTTATATGTTTAACACGCTTAAATATTTCATATAAAGATAGAAATCGGGTCATATTCTGTCGCCGAACATACTTCGGAAAATTTTCCATTTTCATTTCCCATTGACCGGGATTTCGCTCAAAACACCTTCTATTGAACTGGGCTTCTTGCTTTTCGGTTTCAGTCCTCAGACCCCCGGCTGCAGGAATTTGCTTATCCATATGGTATCTCCGTAAAATTATTAGTGCGTTATTGAATAAACAACGAAAATCTATCCTTTATAAAAACCGATTATCTTATCGCATACGTAGTCGATGTCATCGGCTGTTAAAGAATTGTTCAACGGAAGAAGCATAAAACGGGCTGTCATTTTTTCAGTGTAAGATGGTGTTGTATCGAAGCCAAGTTTTTCAAATTGGTGAACAGTGTACCCGCCCCACTGTAAAATTGTCTGAATTCCGCTCGCGTCCAAAAAAGCTATGAGTTCATCACGCTGCATGGCTTCGATTTCATAATTCTGGTAAATATCGTATCGATTCGGATCCGACTCCGGCGGTGGGGGGAGCAACAGTTGTTCTATGGCGCTTAGCCGCTGGTGGTATTGATTTGCGAGCCTTCGCCGCTGTTCAATCAATTTATTGTAATTTTGTAATTTAATATTTAAAATAGCAGCTTGAATATTATCCAGTCTAGCATTAAAACCAAAGCAAGCCACTTTTCCATCTTCTGACCGACCATGATCTCTAAGAGAAATAATTTTCTCGGCGATATCATCGTCGTTAGTGACAACGGCTCCACCATCTCCGAAACAACCTAACGTTTTTGAGGGATAAAAGCTAAAGGCTCCAGCAAGACCAAAAGTTCCACCGAAACGATGTCGATATTTTGCGCCTAACGCCTGACAGGCATCCTCTATGATTATCAAATTGTGGTTTTCAGATATTTGAATAAGCGCATCCATATCTGCAATTCTGCCATTCAGCTGAACAGGCATAATTGCGCGAGTTTTTTGTGTAATAAGCTTCTCAACGGATTCTGGTGCAATCAGATGATCAGGACCACAATCGGCAAGAAGGGCCTTTGCACCCACATGATAAACTGCCGCTACGGAGGCTACAAAGGTATGTGAGGGAACAATTACCTCATCTCCCACTCCAATTCCAGCTGCTTTTAGACTCATTAAAAGAGCCATTGTCCCGTCAGCAGTGCCGACTGCATGCTTAACACCTAAATACTCTGCTAACGAATTTTCAAAATCCCCTAAATCCTTTTGCATGATGTAAGCACCACGGCTAAGTACATCCTTAATCACATCAAGATAATCTTCCTTGTTTTCTTCAAACAAAAACGGGTAATTAAAAAACGGTACTTCTCTCACATACACCTCCACGAATAGAATAAATTATAAGTTTATCTTAGCATTGCAGCACAGAAAATAATTTTATGTTCTGTGTCCTGTTTGTTTGATCGAAGTTTTGGAAAGTCTTTGCGAATGCTCATTTCAGCCGACAGCTCGTTTGGCATTGAAACTAATTTCCCAAATACAATTCTCTTGAAAATTTTTTTCCCTGACATGCTTTTGGGTATTAATCCAAATTGAACAGCAAATTTTTTCACTGGCCTTAGCGCTTTCTGAATGAAAGATATTTGGTTTAGAGGTGAGTCACCAAAAAATTCAGTGTGGAAATTATGAGACAAAAACAACTGATTTAATTCTGGGATACCGTAGTATTTATAACTATAGGGGCTCGGATTAAAATCATAAAGATCTTTGTTTGCGGAAGTAATCAGCACAAATCCTTTAGGCCGAAGTACCCGAGCACACTCTTTGACAAAAAGTTTTACGTCCGGTAGATAATAAATCGCTTCAAAGAGAATTATGACATCTTTTGAATTATTTTTATAAGGTATGTGCAGCGCGTCAAATTGCGTCAGAGGTATGCGAGTTCCATAGTGCCGCCGTGGAACTGACAATATGGAATCTGAATAATCACCCGCCTCTAACTGTTTAGAGATCGAGGACAAATAACCCAATCCCGTTCCGGACCCACAAGCTGCTTCAAGTACATCCTTTCCTCTGCAATATTGACTTGCCCAATAATATCGATTAAAAAGCCGATCAATCTGTTCTTGGGTAACTTCGTCACCGGCAATTTCTGTAACTGAAAGGAAATCCTTATCCATTTTATTCCCTAAATAACGTACAGTATCCCATACATTTTATGCCTTTTTAACTGGTTGTGATAAAATTACAACCACCTGCCATGCCCACCATCTGATTCCAGGCATTTTTAAGAGCATTGAGTCGATTCCTTCCATTGCGAATAAAAGCGGTGAGAAAAGAAATGTCCTACGGAAAGGAACTGCTAAAAGCGAAAATAAATGAAAAAAATGCAATTCAACCTTTCTGAAATATTTTCGAGCTTGCTCGAATTCCTTTTTCCGCATTATGTGTCCGACCTCCCACTCAGTTCTCAATTGTGGGGTTAGCTTTCTGTATAAATGTATACCTGGATTATGACCAAGTGCCTCATTGCAGATAATTTTACCATCTGGTCTTAGTATTCGCGCCATTTCAGAAAATGCATTATCAAGGTCAATATGATGTAAGGCTCCATATTCTGTAATAATATCAAAAGAATTGTTTTCAAAACTTGTATCTTCGGCATCTCTAACTTCATACCTTGTTACTTCGGATACTCCTTCTTTTGCAGCAAGTTGGATGCAATTCTCAATAGAAATTTCGGAGATATCTATACCAACGACTTCTTTAGCTCCATATTGAGAAATTACCCTACTGTCCTCGCCGTTTCCACAACAGTAATCGAGAACCCGTTTGTTTGAACAATTTTCTTTAAACCATGAAAGTACCATCTGGCGGCTTTTGCGTTCAACGGCATAATATTTCATGTTCGTCCAAAGTGGATTGTTTTTGATTGTGTTCTCAATATCCGAACTCCACCTGGTTGCTGTGACATGGTTGTCGCCATCAACTCTACGTAAGTTATCGTGAAATTCTTTTTCTTGCTTTTTTCTAGTATCCATTTTTGTGAATTTGTCCTTGAATTTCCTTTAATCATTCAAACCATAAACTTCGCTGACGATACGAGTCACTACTAATGACTCATTGAATTCGGTTACAGCTTTTTCTCGGGAAAAGCGGCCAAATCTTTCTCGGAGCAAGTCATCAGTCATTAAAATTTCCAGTTTCTCTATAAGTTTCTCGGAATTTTTTATGGGTATAAGGAATCCATTCTTCCCTTCATCTACCGTTTCGCGACAACCAGTATGAGCCGTAGTTATTATCGGCTTCCCCATAGATAATCCCTCAAGAAGTGTTCTTGGAACCCCTTCACGATAGTATGATGGTAAAACCATTATTTCAGAAATGCTTTCAAACACCTTGATATCATAGCGAAATTTATCAATAATTATTAATCTTTCCATTTTATTAGAAGAAATAAATGATTCAGGTACTGAATCCGGACTTCCCGGATCTTTGGGACAAACTAGCAAAAAGTACCAATCTGGGAATTTATCGTGCAATGTATTCGCAGCCTCAATAAATTCTCTAACACCTTTACTCCATATCATCCTGGCTGAGACCATCAATACACAATACTTTTCAAGGGGAATATTAAATTCTTGTCGCAAACCATCCATTTCCTTTTGGGAGACAGAATCTGGCTTAAAAACTTTTGTATTGATTCCGCCGCTTCGTATAACGACACCCTTTTTCTTGCTGATGAGTTTATTTTGAATGAAATACTCAAAATCATCAGAATTTTGAAACCATGTTTTATGGCTTATATGCATTGCGATACGGTATAAATAGTAAACTGGTCTCCGTATAAGAAAGGATTTAATATCACTATTATCTGAAAAGACATATCCGACCCCGGAGACTAAACAGACTATTCTATTTATCCCGGCAAGTCTTGCGGAGATAGTACCATAAATATTAGGTTTTATAGTCATGTTGTGTACAATGTCGAATTGGTTTCTTACAAATATTTTATACAATCGTAAAATTAAAATAAGGTCCTGCCAAGGGGAAAAAAAGCGTTCCATGTTGACATGAATAACCTTAGCACCTAATTTCTTGAGGTCTTCGGTGAAAGCTCCCGGAGGTATTATGGTATAAACCTCTAAACCTTTTTGTACCAAAGTTTGAATCAAGCCTCCTCTAAAATGGTACATAGAGAAAGCTTCGTTTAAAATTAATGCTATTTTCATAATAACTGCCACTGCAAAAGAAATGGGATGTTTTTATAGCTACTTGGTCTAAATAAATTACCATTTTTCTACCCAAAACGAAGCGTATTATTTAAAATGTATGTAGAAATAAAATTGGCAATATTTTGGGTTTTTTGAGGTGCGCTATCAGCATTGTCTACAACTAAAAGTCTTTCTTTTATCACATCCATTTTGGTAAGAAATTCAAAAGATGCAATGGCATTTGCAATAAATGTTCTTATGTCAGTTTCATTATTTCCAACACGTCGATGACCTCTACCAATCGTTCGCGAAACGATCACTTCAAAGGGGGCTCTAACATAAACAAGCAAATCTGGCTTAGGTATGCAATGAGCAAATTTAATAATATCTGTATCTTTTGGAACTGAATTTACATGGACAAACAAATTGTGCATGGCATGAACTGTGCCTTCATCCCAAACTATAACCTGTCTATCCAAACATGTTTTCAACATGTGATATGTTCCGATTTTTTTTGAAAAGTTTCGGTAAATGTTAAACGCACTAAATTTAGTATCTGCGTCGCGCATTAATGACTGGATCGTTACGCGACAAAATTCAAAATGACAAATAGCAAACCATAAAAACCAAGGAAAGACAATAAGGTCGAATCTGAATTTTCCGCCGACATCAATCAGTTTTGCATTAACATTGGATGATAGAAGGTTTTTTTGGACCAGATTTGAAATTGTCGTCTTTCCTGCTCCAGTGCATCCGGTAATTTCTATTAGCATTTAAGGTTCTTTACTTAATATTTTTCCACATGATATTTACTACATCAAAGGTGTTTCCAAACGAAAGCCTGGATATCCTTGATGGTTTTTTCCAAGGATTGATTGGTGGAATTTCGATACACTATGGGGCGTTTGAATACGGGCTGGTTTTTCATCCGGTGTTTGAAACGCACATAACTCGGATCCTTGAATCCCTTCTTGTCCCGCTCCAGATCCCTTTTGACCGCCACGTCTTCTGGAACCGTTAACTGAAAGACCAAATCCGGCGATGGTATCCGCTGATAAATTCTTTTCTCCCATTTCATGAAAAGTTTCTTTATCTTGGATCGCTCTCTATCAATCGTTTCCTCAGTAAAAGTCGGACCGTCCACAGCACCAACAATTTCTGAAGGATACCGATCCGATATGACGATTCGACCACTTCCAACCAGTCTAAAAGAGCGCTTCAGCAGCACTTTTCTGTCATGGGCCAGCATCACTCTCCTGAGGACATACAGTAGTGAATACCTGCATTCTTCCCCCTCCTCCAACCGCATCTCGACATTCGTGGAGCGTTGGTTTGCCATGAGTTTCCGAACCAATGGTAGCATGAGATTGGGTAGTATGGTCAACCAGGTGGAAGGGGGTTTTCCGGCGTGGATATACTGCACAGCTAAATCTGAACCCAACCATTCCAAGCAGATATGCCTGGACAGTGTCGTCTTTCCCGTTGCCTGAGGACCAACAAAAGCGATAATGGTTCCCCCAGAAGCGAGAATTTTGCTCTTTTGCTTAAGAAAATATTTCCAGAATAACATTTGCGATATCGCCCAGCCACTGCGCAGGGCAGACCCGATGGGTGTGAAACGTCGGTACTTGCCGAGAAACCTGGACATCTTCCAACCCAGGCGAATGCGCAAAAGAATCCTCTCCCTTTTCGGAATCCATTCCAGGGCCTGTTGGAAGTCCCTTTCGTCGATTTCGGGAAAATGTTCTCTAAGCAGGGTCAGGGCAGTCTGAGTATACTTCCATGGTTCAAGCCATTTAAACTCCTCCAGAACCGATTTATAGTCTCGAACCTGTAAAACCAAATCAGGAAATGAAGCGTGCTTGATCATAGTCCGCAGAACAAAGACTATAAGTTCGGCTTCTTTTGTGGGTATAGGAACGTTTCCTCCAACCATACGGATGTTGTCAAGAAGAAGCCTTCCAAAAGGAAGGGTGAAGCTTTTTAAGAGACTATCTCCGGTGTGAATACGAAAAAAAGTATGTACGTGAATAATCCGGCCGCTATCTTGTTCAAAGTTCAAAAAATGCTGAACCCCGGGTGGTGAAGTACTGATAAGGCTAATGGCCTGCTTGAAGCCGAGTTGAGTCATAATTCGGATAAAAGAACCTGAATCTTCGCGAGCAACAAAAAGATCAATATCATCTTCACAAATGAGGGCGTACTTCAAGCGATAATTACTCTTCCAATGACAGTATCGTATACCTTCCTGGTTCAATCGTTCGAAGAGCAATTGAATAGTTTCGAATGGATTGATGTCATCTAAACACCATTCAGGTTCCTCATCTCTATTGATAGTGTCAATCATAATCTATAGCTAACCAATCGATACCTATAGTATTCTTTTTTTGCTTATGATTTCTGACGTTGTAAATGTGAAAGTTGAAATATTGCTTCAAAGGCGATAAAACTTAGTAACCACAACAATCGCATTCTTAAAGCATAGTGGGATATTCCATAAACTGACTGACCAAATACTGCAGCCATAAGAGGGTAATGAAGGATTAATAATCTCTTATTTCCTATGATATTAAAAATTTTATAAAGATAAACAAAAGGCAATAATAAAAAGATTGATATAATTAAAAACATTCCTCCGATGCCAGTCTCTGCCAATGATCCGAAATAGATGTTATGCGTTTCCTGACCAACAAGAGATTTGCAAGCAGATAATCCTGCACCGAATATTGGATTTTCTTCAACTAAAATTACTAAAGTGTTGTGAATCTCTTCTCTTCCCGCGGGAATCAAAATACTGTCTCCAGCTAAAACATATGAAAAGATAGACATTGAACGCACAAAAGCAGCCTTTTTTTCTAAAATAAAAGCAGATAAACTATATCCTAGACAAATAAAGAGTAAAATTACAACAAAGCCGAAAGCTTTTGCTTTCAACGGACTCAACCAAAAGCCTAAAAGGCACATAGCAACAATTTCCATGCAAATTACTGCAAAGCCCGTTCTTGAACCTGTTCCCAACGCTACAACAATAAATAGATATGAAATTAATGATAAATATACCCACCTTGGTTGATTCGATTTTTTCGACCATGTGTAATTAACAACAACTATAGGAAAAGTGGATATTAAAAATCCCGACAATTGGCTGGACGTATTAAGGGGAAAATGAAGTTTCCCGCTGCCTGTCATCCATGATAACTCAAAAATTTGCACAATATCCGTAAAATTGATGATAAGAAAAGCAAAATTTATCAGAGCAACAAAAAGACCAATACAAGCAATATATTTAAGTATCTTGGATAGAAAATTATCTCCATATAACGCATAACCAATAAACACAACGGCTATAGCATAAAATGGTGCATAAGCATGCTTAATATATTCAAAGAAGAAATAGTTTTTTTGATAATTAAATCCACCTATTCCTATTAGTAAAATATACAAAAGAAGAAAAAGAAAAGCGGAATTTTTTCTATGCCAAACTGGATAACAGTTTTTACCAATTATTGATGTCCTAGAAAGTAATACGATAATAGTCAAAAACAAAAACAGATCTGTTAAGATAATTCCATAATAATATATTTGAAATAATGGGATACTCAAGATAGTTAATGAAAATAATAATCGACGAAGCCTTTTTTGATTTAAGTTGTAAAAAATATTCTGGATTTGTTTTTTTGCCATCACACTTTAAATCATTTTTAATTTCACACAGGCTTTCATTTAGAAAAATTAATTTTAACTCACATTCATAGGGTCTACTGAAAATCGTCTATAAATTGGTCTCAAAAGACACCTTAATGGGCCAAAACGTTTGATATCAATGTTTGATAAGGCCCATTCGATACTAGATCCGAACCTGCTTTTTGGCAATACAAAAAACGATATAATTAATCCAGCAAGTCCTCCAGCCAAGCTGACTGAAAGAACATACCATGGCGGCATTTCAAACAACCTGAGTAAATTTAAAGGGATCAATGTCAAGATGGTAACACACCCGGACACCCATACAGCTGGTAAGTGACTACGCATAAACACTGTCCATGATACCTTAAGAAGACTTAAACTCAGATGGGACATGATCAAGAAATTTATAAAGACAGAGATCACAACGGCTACCGCTACACCAGAAAGGCCCCAAGTAGTTCCTGTAATCGTGCCAAGCACCACAAGAGTTGCGTAGATTCCTTGTCTCCAAGCACGGCGATAGACAGCACCTAGTGCCCTAGCCAGAGAATCACTGATCTTATAGCCTGTTCGAAAAAGAACACCCAATGCGAGAATCTGGAGTACAGGTACTGAGTCAGTCCATTTATGGCCAAACAATGTGCCTATGATTTCAGGAGCCGTAAAAAACATAACCACACTAGTCGGCAGAGCAATCATCGACGTGATCTCAACTGCGCGAAGATATACCCTTCTCAAACGCTCTGTTTCAATTTGTATTTCTGCCATAGCAGGAAAGAGGACCTTATCCAACACCTGGGCAAAGTAGGTAGCAGGCAAGGTCATAAGTTGATAGGCACGAATATAAAGCCCAAGGGCATCTGCTCCGAGAATTCGTCCAACAACAAAGTTGTCACCTTGCAAAGCAGCAAAATTGAATATCCGTGCCAGAGTAAATCCCCCTCCAAAACTTAATAGATCTCTGAGTTCAGAGAAAGAAAATAGAAACAAGAAAGAATGATGGGAGAAAAACAAAACAATGATAACATAGAAAACATGTTGGACAAAAACGGCTATGACAAGGGACCAAACCCCTTTTCCCATAAGAGCCATCGAAATACCAACACAACCATAGCCGACCGCAAAAGAAAGAACTTCAACGATCATCAGCTCTTTGAAACGCAAGTATCGCCTTAACAAGGCTTCTGCAACGAATCCAAAACTTCTGATCACAAATGTAATACTGATTATTCTTAGTACATTTGTCACAGCTTCATTTTTAAAGAAACTTGCAATTATTGGAGCAGAAAACCAAAGAAAAACAAATATAATAATACCGAAGACTATTGAAAGGGTAAAACCAGACCGGATATGTCTAGCAGTCAGCTCTCTTCGCTGGATAATGGCCGGTCCAATTCCCAATTGTGAAATAAGTTCCGCCAAGCCTATGAAAATTAGCGCTATACTCAACAGTCCAAAATCTGTCGGCAAGAGAAGACGTGCAAGTATCGCAATTACCCCTAATTGTAAAATTGCCTGCAATAAAACTGATATATAAGACCACTTTAAACCAGAGAGGGTTCTTTTCATTAAGCTCGATCTACTGCTATGTATAGGGGTTCGATTATGGGTTTCACTGGTTGCAAATTTAAATAAGCTGTATTTTCGCGTTTTCACAGTGATACCTTTAATTAACTGCTTACTTATTTCCGTAAATCTTTTTAATATCATGTAAACTCAAAATCGGAAGCTCAAACTACTATAAAAAATCGTGAGAAAAAAATAGTCTCAGATATATTAAATCCAACCACTCTGAGAGAGTTTCAAATAGTAACTTTGAAAACCGGATTTTATGCACTTCAGCTATTTGAATTGATTGTGATCCCATCAGCAAGCGGGTACATTCCAATATATTGAATTATCGGATCTTTTATCATAACTTTGCCTTTACCTCTAATTTTTAAAAGATTCAATCTAAGGCTTAAAGCATCGGGATGAATCTCCGGTGGAATTAAAACAAGCACCTCGTAATTTTTCCATTTCATAGGTACAGATAAAACGTTATTCCCATCACTAAATATTTTATTGCCGTAAAGTTTTGCCCTCCATTCACCAATAGTTATCTTGAAGTCTTTATCGTACGCTTCATAGTAAATCATACCCTTTAAGAGATAGACACTGCCCGGGAACACCTTTAAAAAGTAGCTAAGTGTATTTGTCTTGCTTTTTAAATTCTCTAATATTAAATGAGCGTTACTATTTGATGTTTTAGCGGAGTTATCGATGCTATTTACTGATTTGAGCCACTCGGGAAATTTTACCGGGAACGTAAGTTCGATAGGTTGACCATCAGGACTGATATTCCCAAAAGCCTTTTCCGCCGGTACATCTCCTTTCTTGACACCGTTTCTCAAATCTACCAATATGTTTCGATGACACTGGATGGTTCGATATTTTCCAAAATCAAAGAGAGTATTTTTATAACCTGATATCATTAAAAAGTTGGCTTGGAGCGAGTCGGCCCATGAAATTAATTTACTTCCCCTTGTTGTCGGGAGGTAATTTTTATCTTTAACCATTTTCTTTAAGTGTTGAATTTCCATCGAGGTGTGATACCAATCAATCGCTTTTTTCGGGTTGCCATACAGCAATGTTCCACCATCTTTGTAACAGTACAGTAATGGCCTTTTCGCATCATATCTTATGCTCAATGCTGAGGTGCTACCTGGAAAATGGCAGATAGTTTCACCCTTAACCGTTGTTGCTTTGACGAGCAAATCAACAAAATTGGAACCATACGTCACGGGCCGCAAATACATCTCGCCTCGGGTAAAGCCCTGAAATACTGGATAGACAGATTTAGGAAAATATAATGTGCTGATCCATAATGTAACAAAAATATATACAGCAGCAGCAAAAAGGTTTTTATGAAATATCTTATATAAATAATTTTTTTCGAAGTACCTATAGGACAGAAGAAAAATCGTGTAAAAAATAAAAGGAAAAAACATATAACTTCTAGCAAAGTCATAGGAATACGGAAGTTTCTTGAAGAATTCGCAAACTATATTTTGAATTATTGGAATTGCACTTCCAATAAACAAGAAATTTAAACACCATAGAATACAAACTTTCAATTCAAAAAATAAGCTATTTTTCCTTTTTAAATAAATGACCGCTGCGATCGATAGAATAGAGATGATTTTAAGTAAAATTGGATATTCCAACCACACTTTAAGCGGATAGTATAAGGGTCTAAAAGCCAGGTCATTGACACGATATTTAGCGATGTTATACAGTAATTCATAAGTGTCGCCATTTCCGAACGAGTCCACATACCTTGTTGAAAAAATTATGATGTACGGTGTAATAGCTAAGAAAATAACCGCAAGGGATTGCAGTTGCCTTGAAATTAACGAACCTGGCGATTTATCAAGGTTTAAAATCCAATCTGTTGTCCAAATTGCAAATATCCAAAACACAGCGCTGGGTGGATGGATATATACGCTCAGACTTAAAATGAGATAGTAGTATAGATGACCCCGCTTTTTTTCTCTTAATTTCCAGCCTGCCCACAAAAGCATAGGCAATAAGCTTATGAAAAGTACAAAGGGCCTAGTCTGGTTCAGTGGCATTCCCCAGCCCCCGCCCCATGAAGCCGGTATAAAAGCAAGATTCATCAAGAGAAAAAGAATACCAAATTTCCTTCCACCGATAAAATCCCGGCCAAATAGGTAGCACCCCAATCCATAAAAAAACATACTGACATCTATTTGGCTCCAGAACGCCAATGCGTAGTTACCATTAAATAATTTGGATAACCACCTGATAAGTTGAACGTAGAGGGGGATATACCATGAGTAGTTTTTTGAATCTGATAAAACCGGATCTTTCGAAAAAAAAGTTTCATAATCTTTTCCGGCTGCAAATATTGCTATATTCGCAGGATCGCTGGCCAGATAATTTAATCTTGGTAGGGTTGCCAACCGGTGAAAAAAAATTGAGGCGATTATTAAAGTTATGGGAAGTAATTTTTTCAAACGACCGATTTTTTCCTGCAAATGCTTAATATATTGCGTTATTCATCCTTTTGGACAAATACTTAAAACTTGAGCTACTTATCAATGAAGGTATTAAACCACAGTTCAAGACATAACGCCGACCAAATCACTCTGCTGAATTCCTGTTCTTCATCCAGGAGCCTTTCAATCATTTTAATATTAAAGATTCCTCGTCGCTTGGCCTTATCATCTAGAAGAATCTCCTTAACAAATTTTTTCAATGCTTTTTGTTTGAGCCAGAGATGCAGCGGCACAGGGAACCCCATCTTATCTTTTCTATCTAATATCTTTCCTGGAACAATATTTTGAATTGCTTTCCTAAATATATATTTAGGTTGGCCATTTTTAAATTTAATAACCGGGGGGATAGAGGCGATCAACTCAACGATTCGATGGTCCAGCAAGGGAACCCTTGACTCTATACCCCATGCCATGCTGGTGCGGTCTTCGACATGAAGTAATGCTGGAAGGTGAACTTTTAAATCAAAGTATAGCATTCGGTTTAGAAAAGCATTGGCATCAGACCCGTAAAATATCTCTGAGAACTCCTCGCGGATTTCTCTGTTACCTTCGAATATTGCCTTATTAAAAATATTGCTCAAACTGCCTGACCGGTCCATTAATCGGAAATATCGTTTATCTTGAGATTCAAACAGACCATCACCCCAAAAATACTTTAGCATGGGTTCGTAATTTTGTAACATTGCAAGACTTGGAATAATTGTTGCCAACGTAGCTGCGTGACGTTGACTATCAGCCGTTTCTTTTATGGCCCCTTTTAAGCACTCTTCCAAGTATGCAACTAGATAGCGGGCATAACCCGCAAATATTTCATCTCCCCCCTGACCTCCTAGTAAAACTTTAACATGTCTCGACGCTAGTCCAGAAACCATGTACTGGGGGAAAAGACCCGGACCCGCTGAAGGTTCGTCCATAAAGTAGGTAATCTTAGGTAGATTTTTTATAAAATCATCAACATCAGGACGTGTTTCCAGGTAGGTTGCCCCGGTTTCTTTAGCTACTAAATTGGCATATTTTGCTTCATCATAGCCGGGCCCTTCATCAAAGGCCCCTGTGAATGTTAGAATTGATTCATTATTCAAACTGTTGCTGGCAGCAAGCGCCACAATGGCACTGGAATCCAATCCCCCCGACAGGTGAGCACCGAGTGCGACATCTGAGCGCAACCTCATTCTAACAGCATCTCCTAATAAGAGCCTGAGATGATCGATAAAATAAGCCTCTGTGTGATCATGATCAATTTCGAAACATATATCCCAGTATTTTTTCCCCCCATCCATCTGCCCTTTATTATTAACAATGATATATTGACCGGGTAAGAGGCGAAAAATATTATCGAAAAGTGTTTCTTTTCCTAATGGCGCCTGGAATATAAGATATTCCTGTAATCCCTTGAGGCACTCACTGGCCGGAAAAAAGTTAATTGCCAGCAAGGACTTTATTTCGGATGCAAATGCAAAATTTTCGTTTGACTGAAAGTAGTAAAAGGGTTTTATGCCCAACCTATCTCGAGCGCAAAACAGGATTTCTCGCTTCGAATCCCAGAGGCCAAAAGAAAACATCCCGTTCAATAAGCATAAACAATCGGTACCGTGTTCTTCATATGCATGAATAATGACTTCGGTGTCCGAATTTGTCTTAAATTGGTGGCCTTTTTGGCGCAAATTTTGGGCAAGTTGTTGGTAATTATATATGCATCCGTTAAACGTGATCCATATGGAACCATCTTCGTTGGACAGTGGTTGATGCCCCTCCGCCAGGTCAATAATTGACAATCGTTTGTGCCCCAGCGCACATCCACCATTCAGATCCAGCCACACCCCCTGGTCATCCGGACCCCGATGAGATAAAGTATCGAGCATTTTATTTACCGATTTCGACATATTTTTAACTTGAGCAATTCCACATATTCCTGCGATTCCACACATAGGGATGATCCATTCCTGATTGAAGACTTAAGTTTGATTATTACTTTATTTTCTACCTATTTATCATCTTGAAAAAAACAAATTAATTGCAGCCTCAGCAAGGGTTTTACCAAAGGTGGTGGGACCCTAATAACCAAAAAAATGAATTTCTGGAAACTTGACTTTTATTGATAGAAGGGATTTAGATCTGATTGAGAACATTAATTTTCAAAAGATCAATTTTTCTTTACGTAGTTCCAAATCATATCCAATCCAGCAGCAATATAACGATGTAGTTGATCTATAGATTTTATTGACCGGATGGCGCGGTAAAGTTGCTTGGGTCGAAAGTAATAACGGTTCATGGCTCGGTGGGCGATACGTCGAAGTTGATGATCAGTCAATTCAGTCCATGGCCGTCCCATGAAATCTGTATCTGGATTTGGTTTTGAAATGTATTCTGTCCAAAAGTCACTCTCAACATTGGGCAGGTAATATTTGTCGTAAAGTTCTGTTTTTGGAAAGGCCGTTAAACAATTAAAAATGGCGAAATCAAGAGGCAATTTCATCGCAAAATCAATTGTTTGCTGTATGTCATCCAGAGTCTCATCAGGATTACCAATGAGAAAATAGCCAAAGGGACTAATTCCAATTTGGTCGGTTTTACTGATTATTTTCTCGATTCGCTCTAAATTCACGTCTTTTCTAAGCTTTTTAAGAATTTCTGGATTTCCTGATTCTATTCCATAATAGATGCGATAACACCCCGCCTCTTTTAAGGCATCAAGCATTTCTTCATCTACAGTATCGACCCGACTTCGCACATCCCAGATCATCTTTTTGCTGAGACCTTTTTCAATTAGCAATTGACAAACTTTTAAAACACGCTTTTTGCTTACAGTGAAACTGGAATCGAAAATATCGATTTCCCTGATTCCATATTTTTCATAGCATTCTTCAAATTCTTCTACGATATTATGAGCACTCCGCGCCCGCCATTTGCTTCCGCTAGATTCACAAAATATGCAATTAAAAGGGCAGCCTCGACTTGTATTGCAAACCGTATAATTGCGCCTCTCGCTGATAAAGTTAAAATATTTGTGATTGGGCACTAAATGACGGGCTGGAAAAGGCGTGGCGTCAAGATCATGGCACAAATCTGGGGGACCAGTGTACCTAATCACATCACCATGGCGCCACACGAGACCTCTGAGTCCATCGAAAGTTTCATTTTTT
Organism: uncultured Desulfobulbaceae bacterium; assembly: GCA_947258675.1. The sequence continues at coordinate 27,797 of CAMYJP010000002.1, forward strand.
TTCCATTTTCTAATAAATTCCGGTAAAACCATTTCAGCCTCTCCCACGCAAGCAAAGTCGACAGCAGGGTTGTACTGGAGTGACTCAATGGGGAAGATCGTTGTATGAACGCCGCCAACAATAATTTTGGTTTTTGGTAAAAGGGATTTGAAATGCTGCGCATAGGAGCATGCGCTGTGAAAATGTGATGTAAAAACTGAAAGCCCGATTAAATCCGGAGCAAATCGCTTTAGCTGAGCATCTAACGCGTTGTGATCGAGTTCCATTCCCACAATATCATAATATTTGATATCTACTTCGAGCGCTTCTAAAATAGCGGCCACATACAAAAGCTGTATATTCGGCATATGGCCGAAATGTTTCATGACCGTTTTATTGCCCGGTTCGTTGCGGACTCTTGAAACATCATAATGAATAAGAGCTACACGCATATTTTGTTTCCTCGTATGAAACTACACCAAAATGGCACGGTTTCTTGATGATTAAACTGGCGCTTTTCAGGCCAGCGGCAGTGCTTACATGAAATTCATCAATAAAAATGAAGCACAGTATGAGTCTATTCTTTTAATGCCTTTCGAATGGATTGTTAACGAATAGCGAGAAAAACAATACCCACAATGCATAATCCAATGCCTATGCCACGAATATATGTAAAGTTTTCTTGAAAAAATAGCACGCCAATAAAGAAGGTAGCAATAGCCCCTAGAGAAAGGAAAAGTGGTCCTGCAGTGGAAAGCGGCATAAGACGCAGAGATACCAAATATAGCAATGCACATAGCAAATAAAGAATGCCCATTAAATATGATTTGGGAGATAACAAAATTATATGAATTAGCCCAATTTCTGTGTTAGATATTGAAATTTGCTTAACCAGGCTCTTGGCGGTTAAATTCAGCAGGCAAAAACATACCATATAGAAACAGACCAATAAAATCCGTAATGTCACGAAATCTCCTCTCTGATAACTATTTTATTTCAATATACAGATTTTCGCGTTTTCCAATTATAGTTAATCCTTTATTTACTAATTATTAGAGGCACATATCGCGATAAAAAGAGGTTGGTCTATCTGAGATATCCTGATAATGGAAAAATTCGAACGATTCCTATCGACCCAAAAGAAACCATTTTTGCCGGATAAAAAATTCTCTTTTTTTAATTCTATCTGCCGAAATACACTTCCATCGGATGAAAGGTATATCTTAGGTATGCAATTCACCGTATTTCGATATCGCAAGAATATCGCATTTAACCGCTGACTTTGATTTTCTCGAATGCGTACCAACAGATCACCTTCATCATTAATTTCAGTAAGGAAGGGTATCCATCTTTGAAGGTTAGGCAAATAGGCTTTCGTTAGACCATAGAATTTTGATTCTACCTGACTCACCTCATGATAAAACCCCGAACTAGCAAAAAGATCAATGATACGCCTTGTTCGTTTTTTTATTGAATTCGTGTTAGTAATCAGCAAATCATGCTTGCTTAGAAGCCGCTCATAGAGCGCAGTGAAAAATTCTATCTTTTCAAAATGGTCTGTTCTCCAGCCTTTTCTCTTATCTTTTCGGTCGCCGTAAGCATAATAATCATACAAGGAATAGAAATCAAAAAAAGGATAATCAATGAATCCAGCAGCTATTAAGTGAGGACCAACCACTGAGTTAAAATTTGTCGGAATACTTTTTCTGAGTTTAGATATGTAACCTCTATAACTTGGCTCATTGTTAATCGTCTTAAACACATTATAATTATAAGAAACACGAAGTGATATAATTGATAGAATCACAAAAATGCAAAATAAAAGGCAAATTTTTCTCGCCCAAATTGGATTTTTGCATGAGATGACATCGGAGATAAAAATTCCAACTGACACAATAAAAAGGATATGTATCGGGAGCAGATATTCTACTCCTCCCTTAGGAATAGCTATTCCAGGTATAGCTACGGCCAATATAATTGACATTGTTAACCAACAATATGGCCTCCAAACAAATGGTATCAAGGTTACTTTTTTTAACCAGATACTGAAAAAACAATAAAAAAAACTAGCTAAATACAATAAAATCCATGGAAAACCAAGCCAAACATTTTGCCTGTGGACAGCCAATAATTTATAAGGTTTGTAATCAAAGTCAATATTCCAGTGAAAAAAGTTCGTTCTTAAAAATTCCACCACACCAAAGGATAATTTAAAATCCCTATTGTTAGTTGCATCAGAACTGGTTAAAATCTTTTGAACATGCCACCATTCTGGAAATTCTTTTCCTATCCAAACGAAATAAATGAAGATAGGTACAAAAAATCCAAATGCCAAAATCACAAAAAAATGTATTGATTTAAGCCAACTTTTATTTGGCGGTTTGAAAAAAAAAAAGGTAACTGGTAAAATAAGAATATAACAAATTATGAATGGATGAGATAATATTGATCCAGCCAAAAGCAATCCGGATAAAAAAGGAAGCACATAATTATCAAATGAATCCTTTGGTGTAATAACCACCGGTAGAAGAGAAAATAGGAATAAAGCTATGCTAAGCTGTGTCGGTCTGGCATTAAAAGTATATGAAAAAAATGGATCGCTAAACAACAGAATAGATACGGAATATATGGCTGCTTTGTTAGAGAAAACATTTTTCACTAAAGCGAAAACCGCTACCATGATCGAAAGATTGATCAAAATTGCCATGATGCGAACCGCCTCGATGTTCGCGCCAAAAACCTTAATAAATCCGGCAAGTGCCAGGTAATAAAGAGGAGGATTGGCCAGCAGTCTGTCTGTATTAGAATAATAAAGTTGGTACTCTAAACGAAGATCGCCCGTGCTTAATAATTCATATGAAGGAAGAAGATAAGTACTCCCAATCCTTTCCCATGGATATAGTTGTAAGAGACTAATACTGGATAAAAGATAAAAGGCAGTTGCCAAACATAAAACAAACCCTTCTTTAGTTAAAACTTTATGTCCATTCTCTGAACTCATTAATCCTTTAAAAATGCAGGAATGTAAATGGTTTGAAAGTTAGATTGAAAATATTTTATTAAAATTACTACAGCGGCTTATCGGCTATAAATTTGAGGTAACCATCACCTTTCATCCATTTACCGTACCTATAAGGCCCCCATATTGAATCTAGTCGTGTTATATTTTTTAAATTCACATTTTCAAGCCATTTACGTATTTCAAATTCATAATAATTTTTCCTTAGCGGAACATACATACAATCCATAATAGCATACCAATTAACGGGATTATTACTAATCAAACGGCATAAGGAAAAGCTCACCTTTTGGGGTATGACTTTGCGAAACATTCGCACAAAGTAGATAGCAAAATTCATAAGGCCTCCACGTCCATATACTGCAATGACAATTTTACCACCTGGTTTCAAAACTCTAACCAGCTCCGAAAACCCCTTCAATGGATCAAGAGTGTGGTGAAGAACTCCGTCACAATGGACAAAATCAAAAGTAGCATTCCGATAAGGAAGATCAAGCACAGAACCAATTTCTGTTTCTAGTCCGTCTGCGAAATCGTTGTTTCTATTTATGGTATTTCGAACACATCCTCGGCCCAAATCAATAGCATAGACCTTTGCAGCTTTTGCAAGCAACATACTGCGAACTGCCCTGCCACTGCCACATCCAGCGTCAAGGCATATCCTGCCCCTTATAAATTCAAGGGCGTCGACTGGAAGCGGTGACCACTTTTCAAAATGGTCATCTGAAAATTGCTTCCACTGAGCTTCGTGAAATTGATCCCAAATGAAGCCATACAGATTACCAGTTTCTATCTCCGGCTTATTCTTCGCGCTGCCTGCCATCACTGCCACCTCGTATTTTAATTTTTTCTACTTCAATACTTTGAGTAATCCTGTAAAGTTCCTCGAAATAGAATTTATTTTGGATAAATAGAAAGGCGGATGCCAGAACTTGGAACCCAAAAAGAAGTAAAACTCCGCTGACGGCAAAGCTATAAGTATATACAGAAAAAATTTCACGCAGCCCTTCTGATAACGCCACGATAAATCCTTTATCAATCAATCTCCAGGTAGCACTGAAAACTCGGAATAATAGGAAGGCCATCATATATCCACCAATTAGAAGAAATAAAATAGAAGGGACAATAAACAAATATGCGGGACGAGATAACCAGCCCATCAAGAGAGAAAGCCGCATCGTTTGCAATAACTTCATCTTTGAAACACGTTTAGTTTTATTTTCTTCCATCTTGACGCTATTCCATACCAATTCGGCTGGAACTTCACAAACCTTGTAGCCCAGCATGGCTGCTTTCATCAGAATCTCTAATTGGAGTTCCATTCCGTCTGATGATAGATAAAGGTTGTCAATCACCTCTTTGCGATAAGCACGCACCACACAGGTACTTGTTGATATATCGTAATGGCTCATCTTTGCAAGGTAGCGATTCCCCCAACGACTCAGAAAATGACGGTGAAAAGGCACATTGTTGACTTCGCCCCCATCTGAAAATGGGGACGCCAGGCTGATATCAGCCTTACTCTCAATGAGAGTGTCAGAGAGAAGATATATATAGTGGGGACCGTAACTGAGATCGGCATCTAACGTGACAATTGTCGATCCGTTGCACTTGCTGAATGCCGTCCGAAGCGCTCGCCCCTGTCCGAAATTTCTCCAGTGGTGATAAATATGTAGTTGAGGCGCACAATCAGCAATCTCTTCCAAATACTCACCGGTTAGATCTTTGCTACCGTCATTAACACAAATTAATTCCCATTTGACGTCTGGTCGAACGGAAAGTTCATCGATAATCTGTTGTATACTTTGACGTATAATCGTCTCTTCATTGTAAGCGGCAACGACAACCGACAAGTCTACCTTCTCTCTGCGCATTCCTACCCCCCTTTTAGGTAGATTTTTTTTCAGCAACGCCATAGGATTTCAACGGCAATATCGTTGTTTTGTTTTTTCTATACGGTTTCAGCTGAGGACGCAGAAAGACTTTAGCCCCTCTTCTAAACAATAACATATTTCGTCCTTTATATAATCTTTAAGACCTTTGAGGTGAATTAATGAGTCCAACAGATTGAAAAGTCATCATCACGATTCAATCTACATTCAAACCTTACCTCAAGATTTGGATATATTGTCAAACGCCAAATGATTTAACGGGGTAAATTTTGGGCCAGCGCCCCTGCGCTCTTTCTGCTATACAATGGGTATGCTGCTCTCCGAGGCGTAGACTCTCTGCGAGCCGGAGGCCTTCCATACCCAAATCGATTGTCAACCTTATCCAACTGGAATGAACGGCCTTGTTCCTCCCTGATCATTTGCTTCCAATTCCGTTCCCGGGTAGAGGTGTCTTTTTGTTCTCGAATCCCTTCCGTTTTTTACTTTTTTTTTACGCCGGAAGTTGGGCGGGTTGACAGGTTTTACCCGTCAATTCGCTGCGGCACCGGTTTTTGTCCCGTGCCTGATGAAAAAGTTCTCTTCTTTATATTTTTGGAACTATATTCAATAATAAACGATAAAAAAACCATTAAAAATATACCAATAAATGTTGCCAATATCACATTAAGCTTTTTATTGGGTTTAATTGGATAGGGGCTGCTGTAAGGTTTCTGTATAATTTGGATATTTTGAATACTATTTCTCTGAAATTCTAAGTTCTCTATCTCAGCTATTAGTATTTGGATCTCATTTTCCAGTTGATTTATGTTCTGCAGTTCGATTTCTTTTTCAAGCTTTAAATTAATAATTTCAGTCCTATAATCATTTTCAAGCTGCAAATTCTGCTGTATTGTATTGGAATACAATAAGGCCGTTAAAATATTGCTTTCATCCTTGTCCATCGATAAAAGCCTATTCCTTTTTTTGTTTAAGTAACCATTGTTTTCCTTAACAAATACTATTCCTGTTTCGAGCTCATGTATGCGTTTTTCGATATTGTTTATAATATTTTCATTTGAGCGTTTTCTATATCTATTTATTTGTATTTCAGCTCGTGCGATATTTAAATTTTTATTAATTTGATTTTGGAAGAAGTTAACGTCGCTGCTATACTTTTTCGTTAAGAGCTTTATAAGAAGTTCAAGAGTCTCAGTCCCTTGTTCAATCTGCGATGTTTCGTAATTAATTATTAGTATGTCGGAACCCTTTGACAATGTCACCTTAAACCTTAGTCCACCGGGAACATCAGACCCATATGATTTGCCTAAATCGCTTAAAATTCTTACATCAAATATTCCAGCTTCAATGAGAGCTTTTATGTTATCCGGTGTGTCAATGTAGATGCTTTTGCCATCCTCACTAAAACTCAATATTCCTGGTCGAATTAACGTCTCGATCCGAAAAATTTTTGGCATTATCGTGCTAATAGCTATCGCAGCTATAGTGCATACTAAAGTCCCGCCCATGATTAGGTATCTCCATTTCCAAATTACCCGCAAAAGGTCAATTAACTCGATTTCGTCTTCTGAATGATCGGTTTGGTTGGTTTCTCACAGGTTCTGATTGGCTTTCTGTTTGTGACATGTAGTTCTCCGAATGTACTTCTGTTGTACATGGTCAAGTAAGAGTTTCTTTTTTTTGGAATCTGGTAATTGGTATATTTATAACTTCTTTTAAATTCATTGGAAGGCCGATACTTTGATGAGATTGCATCTAATCTCACGTTCATCAATGAGCTGACGTGTGATAATAAAATATGGTGTTCATTGGAACGTCAAAATTTTTACAATTTTCGCCCCTGCTTTTCCATCGCCATATAACTCGATGTTAAAATCTAAATCTGTTTCAGTAATAGCTTTATAAGCATCATAAATATTTTCAGTTTCGGCTCCTGTCAATGAATTGAGCCCGTGTTCAACCAGCTCAACCCATTCCGTTTCATTACGCAAGGTGACGCATGGTTTCTTGAAAAAGAAAGCTTCCTTTTGCAATCCCCCGCTGTCGGTCATCACCAGCATACAATTTTCCAGCAGGTAAATCATTTCTAAATAGCTAACCGGATCGATAATTTGAATTGAATTTGAGGCTTTCAGGTCCAATGATTCGATCGTTTTCCGGGTTCTGGGGTGAATAGGCAGGATAATAGAAACTTCCTTTCCGATCTTTTCAAATCCATCGAATATGGACTTCAGCCTCACGGCGTTGTCTGTGTTTTCGGCTCTGTGAATGGTTGCCAGAATAAATTTTTCGGGAAGAGCAGGTTGGGGCTTGCGGGCGTGCTCTTTGTAATAAATAGCGGCATCCAGCATGACGTCACCGACGAGGCAGACAACAGGATTATGGACTATGGGAGATGCGTTATTGTTGCCGCCTGACGCGTGTTCTTTATTAGTTATTCCTTCTGCCTTCAAATTATCTACCGACTGATTTGTCGGACAAAACAGGAAATTAGCAATATGATCGGTCAATACCCTGTTTATTTCCTCCGGCATCTGACGATTGAAAGATCGAAGTCCCGCTTCCACATGAGCCACCGAGATATGGAGCTTAGCCGCGGCCAGCGCGCCGGCCAGCGTGGTGTTGGTATCCCCATAAACCAGAACCACATCAGGTTTTTCCGCAACAAGCACCGACTCAATCTTTTCCAGCATCTGACCGGTCATGGCACCATGTGAAAGTCCATTGATATCTAGAAAATAGTCCGGTTTGGGGATGTTCATCTCTTCAAAAAAAACATCGCTCATATTCCGATCATAATGCTGGCCGGTGTGCACGATTACTTCCGTAACAAGTGACGAGTTAGAAGTAACAAGCTTGTTAGACTCTGCTATGGTGCGTGAAACCACAGCAGCTTTGATAAATTGTGGCCGAGCGCCGACGATGGTTACGATTTTCATGAGCTAAGTACCAACAGCAACTAACCCGTCAGTACCTTTCACATATTTTTTTTCACAAGCAAGACACTCTAAATCATCCGACAAGCGTTCACCGCATTCGCAGACCCAGCCGATCTGTCTTGCGGGGTTGCCGACAGCGAGTGCAAAGTCGGGAATACTTTTGTTCACCACAGCACCGGCACCGATGAAGCAATAACGCCCGAGTGTTATGCCACAGACAATAGTGGCATTGGCACCGATGGTGGCACCTTTTTTTACCAATGTGGGA
>CAMYJP010000003.1 GCA_947258675.1 uncultured Desulfobulbaceae bacterium
CCAACTGTTGATTTTCTCGGGGCTCGTTTTTTTCCTCTTTTTACCTTTGTTGAAAAGGACAGACACCATTGCCATTGATTTCGATTGGTTCTACCGAAGAGGCGGCGCAATAATCTATTTGATGCTGGATAAGGGCTTGAACGGACTCAACGCCTGGACCAACCGGACGGTTGCTAAAGGCTGGACCGCAGGACTGGCACATTTTGTCCAGGATGGCCCGGCAAAAATATGTATTGCTGTCCTCAAACCGGTCTGGGAATTAACCGGCGGCCAGATAGAAGGCCCCAAGGGCATGGAGGCACGGATTATTGCTAAATTTCGCACCTCCTATTTTTCCATTGGCAGCACCGGAGTGTTTGTACTGGGTTTTTTATTGTTTCTGTTCCTTCTTTGAAATCCTGTTTCAGATTCTTTAATGAGCGGTTCGCCACTTTTTAATAAAGCGGCTTTAACCCTGCTCAATCCAATTATCTGTCGACATCAATTCGACATGGTAAATGCTTGCTTTATATGGTATTTCATAATTCCAGTAGAGCAGGAAGGTTTGACGGTTTTTCTCTCGGGTGAGATTTGAAAAAGCAGAAATTATCAGTTTCAGAAATCCTCAGACCATGAGCGTGAACCACTACATATGAAAAGTAGAGCAGCTTGGACTACTTTCATGAAAGCGTAAATGTCTCTGATTTAGGCTCCAGATAAATGAAGGAAAATAAACCTTTCTATCGATTTTATGAATACACTCTTCCTAACGACTGGAAGGTGCTTGCCGGCAAAACGGATGCTGATAACGATCAATTGAGCGTCAAGCTAGCAAAACCAAACGACTTGTGGTTTCATGTCCGCGGAACTCCGGGCAGCCATGTAATTCTGCGCTGCAAACCCGGGGAAGAACCGAATCGGAAAATTATCAAACAGGCAGCTGCCATTGCAGCTTATCACAGTAAAGCGAGGTCAGGCGGATTAGTTGCAGTGTCGTGCACCAAGGCAAGATATGTTACCAAATCAAAAAGCGCGAAAGCAGGCACCGTAGTCATTCGTAAAGAAACAGTATTGAAGGTTCGACCTGCAGTACCCCAAGAACTCGCAACCTGCCATGTAAAGAAAAGCCAGGATGAAACATCATAATCTATTAGGAAATAAATCCTGGAAGGCTGTTAAACTGGTAATTCCTTTTTTCCGGCAATATAAGCTCCGGTTGGCATGTGGTTTCCTGGCACTGCTTGGGGTAGATTTCCTCCAACTATGGATACCAAGAGTAATAAAAAAGGCAGTTGATGGACTTGAATTTGGTATAGCTACCGAAAGCAGTCTGTTTTACCATGGCTTAACCATTGTTTTACTGGCCCTTGGTATCGCCCTTTTGCGATTTTGTTGGCGATATCTTGTCCTTGGTTTTTCCAGGCAGCTGGAAATTGATTTACGTTCATGGTTGTTTTCTCATTTGCTAACCTTAGACCGTGTTTTTTTTCAACGTCATCCTACCGGTGAGATAATGGCCTTGGCAACCAATGATCTTACCGCCGTGCAGATGGCTGGCGGTATTGGCTTGGTGGCATGTGTGGACGCCCTGGTGATGTCTGTGGCTGCGCTTGCCTTCATGGCCTATATTCATCCTTTACTCACGATTATCACCCTTGCCCCAATGCCTGTGCTTGCGATTGTTACGAGGCTGCTCTCTGCAAAATTACATAATCGGTTCAGCAGGGTGCAGGAGCAGTTTGCCAAACTTTCTGAATTGGCCCGGACGACACTTACAACAATTCGACTGATCAAGGCATACACCCGAGAACCTTCTCAGGCTAAACGTTTTGATGATCTTGGCAAAAACTATATCCAAAGCAATCTGCGTTTGGCTTTAATCCAAGGTGCCCTTTTCCCCGCATCAGGTCTGGTCGGGAATTTTAGCATGCTATTAGTCGTATTTTTCGGTGGCAGACTGACTATTCAGGGTGCCATTACAGCAGGAGATTTTGTTGCCTTTACTACATATCTTTATATGCTGGTCTGGCCGATGATGGCCATTGGCTGGGTAACAAACCTCTTTCAGCGAGGGGTTACCTCCCTGGGACGGATTGAAACGGTACTTCATGAAATCCCTATCCTCAAAGATCCTCAGGAGACAGTCGAGCTTCCTTTTTGTGAAGGCAGAATAAGCATTAAAGGGTTGGATTTTACTTATAACACTATGACAGAACCGGTGCTAACATCCATCACCCTTGATATTCAACCGGGAGTTCTAGGTATAGTCGGCCGCACAGGTTCTGGTAAAAGCACGCTGTGCCAACTATTGGCCAGGCAATATCCTGTTCCTGAAGAGGTCCTGTTTTTTGAGGGAATTGATGTAAACAGAATGAATTTAGACGACGTGCGAGGCTGCCTGGCTTATGTGCCTCAGGATGTTGTTCTGTTTTCAGACACTATAGCTGCCAATATTGCTTTTGGCAGTTCCGGAGCTACGCAGGAGCAAATAGAGTCCGCAGCTGAAAAGGCGGTGGTTCATAAAGAAATTATGGCAATGCCTGAGGGATATCATACCAGAATAGGTGAAAAGGGTGTTAAATTATCGGGTGGCCAACGGCAGCGTATTGCTTTGGCGCGTGCTTTGCTTCTTGAACGGCCAATTATCATTATTGATGACTCACTTTCCGCTGTTGATCTGCAGACTGAGCAGAAAATAATCAAGTCACTTTCTTCTTACTCAGAAGGGCGTACATGTATCATAGTCTCGCACCGGTTGGCTCCATTAGTGGAAGCAGATGAAATACTGGTCGTGGATGGGGGGCGGATTGTTGATCAGGGCAGCCATGCGCAGCTCTTAATAAAGAATGCCTATTACGCTGCTGTTTTTCATCATCAGACTTCAGCGGAAGATTGGACAGGGGCAAGATAACATGCGACATGGATTTGGCTATTTTGAGGAAGACGCGCTCACTAAGCTGGGAGATATCACCCTTTGGAAGCGTATCCTGAGCTATACAGCCGGATACTGGAGGTGGATAGTTTTAGCCATCGTTCTGTCGTTGATTATCTCTGGTACTACCCTTACTCTGCCCTATATCATCAGAATTGCCATTGATGATGCCATAGTAAACCTAGAATTGGCAAAGGGAGCCCGGATTGACAGGCTTGCCGAACTGGCTGTCCCTTTTTTAATTCTGGTGATTATCGGTTTTGCTGCAAATTTTTTCCAGGTCGCACTGCTGGAGTGGACAGGGCAACATATTATGCATCGGATGCGCCAGCATCTGTTTTCCCACATTTTGCATTTGGATTTACCATTCTTCAATGCACATCCTATTGGCAAACTTGTTACCCGGTTGACTAACGATATTCAGAATATGCATGAAATGTTTACATCTGTGATTGTTACCCTGTTTAACGATTTATTTAGGATAGTTGGTATACTGGCAATACTTTACTGGATGAACTGGAGGCTTGCTTTAATCATGAGCCTGCTCATACCGATGATGATTGTCTATACAATATGGTTTTCTAGACTTGCCAGGGGGGCAGCTCGAGAGATTCGAACTCAGTTGGCACGAATAAACTCATTTTTGCAGGAATCTCTTTCCGGTGTAAGCATTATTCAGCTTTTTTCCAGGCAGACTGATACCAGAGAAAAATTTTTCTCCATTAATCAGAGTTATTTTAAGAAAACAATGTATCAGATAAAAATTTTTGGGATATTCATGCCGTTTATAGATGTCTTGAGTGCTTTTTCCATTGGTATGATTTTATGGTATGGGGGAAGTCAGATTCTCAGCCAGTATATGACTCTTGGTGTTCTGGTGGCTTTTTTGTCGTATATGCGGTTGTTTTTTCAACCACTTAGAGAGTTGTCCCAGAAATATTCAATTATTCAGTCAGCCATGGCCTCCTCTGAGAGGATTTTTCAGCTGCTGGACACATCGCCCACTATTAAAATTGATACTGAAACACTTATTCCAGAGAAAGTTTATGGAGCAATTGAATTCAGGGCAGTGAGGTTTAGTTATGAAAAGGATTTGGCTTTAATATCTGGTTTCGACCTTTCCATAAAAGCAGGAGAAACATTGGCGATTGTCGGGGCAACGGGAGCGGGCAAGACAACGATTATAAATCTGTTGGAGCGGTTTTATGATCCGGAATCAGGAGAAATTTTTCTGGACGGCAAGGATATTCGGTATCTTGATCTACAGTGGCTCCGTCAACAAATTGGGTTGGTTATGCAGGATGTGTTTGTTATTCCATCCAGTATTCGGGAGAATATCCTTCTCGACTGCGATAGGACCGAGGAAAGGTTACAGCATATAATAGCAGATGCTCAGCTGTTAGAGTTTATTCAGCGACTCCCTAAAGGGCTTGAGACAAAAATTGGTGAAGGTGGTATGGAAATTTCTGCCGGTCAGCGTCAGCTTCTGGCCTTTGCCCGTATTCTGGCCCGTGACCCTCGAATTCTCATTCTTGATGAAGCAACTTCCAGCGTTGACACGGAAACAGAAATTCTCATTGAGCAAGCGATAGCTGCAAGCCTGGCAAACCGTACCAATATTATAATCGCCCATCGTCTTTCGACAATCCGTCGAGCCGACCGGATTTTAGTGCTAGATAATGGGAGGATTATTGAGCAAGGTACCCATGAAGTTCTCATGGAGAAAAAGGGGAGATACTACCATCTCAATCAATTGCAAAACAATGCAGGGCTTATTCCTGCAATTTCGACTGGTTAAGCGTGGTGGTGGAACTTATTATAATACATAGATTCGAGTCAGTTTTTTTTATCGACTGATTTTGCTTGACAAGTTTTTTTCGCTACATTATCAAATGGTTGAAGAGCAACAATTTCGCCTTATAAAACTCTTTTGATACATATATACGGAAATGTAAAGTTCTATATCTCTGCTAAAGGGGAATTGTATGGCAAATATTAAGGAATTCGAGGAGAAACGTCGTCACAAGCGCTATAGGGTTAAGGAAAGAAGCTTTGCAGTGTTGGGACCTGATGCCGTAAAACTTTGTCATATCCTTGACATCAGTAAAACCGGGCTTTCATTTAAATATTTTGTTGATAGTGATGAACCTATCGTCGATGATATTGAACTGGGTATCTTGCGCGGTGATGATTTTTATCTGGAAAATATACCAGCAAAGATTATTTCAGATGAGTTAATTGTCAACAGTTCTTCTTTTAACACAGTAGTCATGAAACGAAGAGGGGTTCAATTCGGTACATTGAGTCCGAAGCAGGAGGAAGAAGTCGAATATTTTATTGAAAATAATACCATCTGCCCAGCCTAAAGGTAGCTTATAAAAGTTCCTTCTGTTTTTTTGCCTCTTCCCGTAGTAACCTACTTTTTACACCTTTTAAATATTATTTTAATTTTCTTCTTTTCCGTTCTCGGAAAACTATTCGAATTGGTGTTTTGTCGAGACCAAGTTCTTTTCTGAATTTATTTACCAGATACCGCATATAGGAAAAATGAATTTCCTTCGGATAATTCGCGACAATGGCAAATGTCGGCGGCTTCGTTGCTATTTGAGTAGTATAAAAAAATTTTATTCTCCTCCCTCTATACATGGAGGGAGAATGCAGTTCAGCAGCATCTTTGAGCAGGTTGTTTAACAGGTTGGTTGGAAAACTGAGCCCGAATTGATGATATACCTCTTCAATTGACGGAAAAAGTCGGTTGACACCTTTACCGGTCAAGGCGGAAACTGTTAGAAGGGGAGCGAATTCAACGAAGGGAGTGGCCATGTGTATTTCCGTAAGAATATGCTTCTGAAGTTTTTTATCACTAGCGACGAGGTCCCATTTATTCACAACTAGAATACATGCTCTGTTGCTATCTTGGCTATACCCTATAACTTTGGTATCCTGTTCTGTGATACCTTCTTCAGCATCAATTAATAGAATTGCGAGGTCGCATTGTTCAAGCGCTGATAATGCCCTCATAACGCTGAATTTTTCTAATTTTTCACTTACTTTACCTTTACGTCTAATACCGGCAGTATCAATAAGCAGGTATTTTCTTTTTTTCCTGACTAAAAGCGTATCTATTGAATCACGGGTAGTTCCAGGGATATTTGATACGACCATTCGGTCTTCGCCTATTATTCTGTTGATAAGGGAGGACTTGCCAACGTTTGGCCGGCCAAAGAAGGCGATTTTGATGGTGTCGGATGGCAACTGCTCAGAAAGATCGGCTATTTTGAGAGACTGAGTAACATCATCCAACAGGTCCCTGATACCGTATCCGTGCTCTGCTGCTATGGGCCAGAGTTCCGCCACTCCAAGTTCATAGAATTGCGGTAAAAGGGTGGCTTCTAGTTCCGGACCGTCAATTTTGTTGACTACATAATAAGTGGGCTTGGCGGTTTTTCTTAAAAGTTTCGTGACTTCAAAATCGGCAGGTGTAAGGCCTTCCCTGGCGTCTAGTAGAAACAAGATAATATCTGCTTCATCTATCGCCTGTAAAGCCTGGGATCGAATTTTTTCTCCCATGGCATCTTCAGTACCTGAGTCGATACCACCAGTGTCAATAAGGATAAATTGGCGATCATTCCAGGTGACTCGCTCATAATGACGGTCTCTGGTAACACCAGGAGTCCGATCAACTATAGCTTTTCTTGACTTCGTTATCCGGTTGAAAAGGGTAGATTTGCCGACATTAGGTCTGCCGACCAACGCAATAATGAAACCCGATTCCTTATTTTTTAAATCTGCACTAGGCATGTTGGTTTGTGATTTCCATTAAAATTCTAATTAGTTTCCATCCGGAAACGGCTTTTTTTAGCAAATTCTGCGTCAATCTTCGTAATTGCTTGTGCGACGTACTTAAGTGCGACTCCGCATGACCAGAGGAAATCCTTTGGGCAATTATCTGATTTCCTTGACTTTACTAAAAACTGCTCGTTTCTGAATTGGAAACAACTAGTTCCAACATCCGGAACAAAAACAGTTTCCGGATGGGAACTAATTAGTTAATAAATGAAGGCATTCTCCTGCTATTTTTCGCAGGCAAGGATAGTCCTCTCCTTCCTTCTTTGCAAGGTGTTGATTTAGAGTGATTACCGCGGGTTTAATATACTGCCTAAAGAACGGTTTTCCTTTGGCCTGACTTAAAAATGCAAAGGCCCCTAAAATCTGGAGGTTTCTCTGCAAGGCTAGGTAGTAATATCCTGAAATAAAGTTTGGTTTGTTAATACCGAAGCCTTCAGCAATTGCCAGATAATGATGAAATAGCTCCTCCTGGAATTCATTGGAGAGGTCTGTATATGGATCAATGAGTAGGGAAGCAAGGTCATAAGCGAGGGGGCCAAGTCTGCCCCCCTGAAAATCTATAACTCTGATCTCACCCTTTAAAACCATAAGGTTTCTCGATTGAAAATCTCGATGGAGAAAAAAAATGCGAGGTTCTTTTTCCGCCCGCGCAGCAATAAGTTCAAATTCATCAATCAGACCACTATGTAAGGTTTTCAGGCCCAAGTAGTTCTTACAGAAAGCCTTAATAAAATAGTCGGATTCTTTATGAAGCATTAATTTACGGTCATACACTGGGGAGTCCCAGCACCATTCTGGTTTGAAGCCTTGAAAACCTTTAAATTGCATATTGACAAGTATTGTTACAGCTTGCTTATACATACTGCGCAAAGTGTATTTGTCGGCAATGATAATCCTATCATGCAACAATTCTTCACCAAGATCTTCGAAGAAAATAATTCCTGTTTCATCATCGAACGCTAATATCTCAGGCACAGGTATTCCCTTGCTATGAAGGTGTCTGCCAATCAGGTATGCAGAATGTGCTTCTGCCATTGCTTTGTCGGGTATTCTTGAGTCGGAATTCATCGGTGGAACGGTAACAATTACCGAGGTGTTGTTTGTACGTAGTCTGTAGAAGCTGCGGCTGGAGCCGTCTCCAGCGAGCATATGAGCATGCCAGTTTTTTTTATCTATAAAACCGAACTGCTGACAAACAGCAATTATATTGTCCGGCAGGTTGTTATCCATTGTCGGATTTTTCCCATTTTTCAGTTTGGCTATTCAAATTATATCCGTTTCCAAACATGGAATTTATTATTGCAGTATAAAGTTTAGCACTACGCCCCATAGGTGTTTTTTCGAGGAGTTCATCATTATGCACGAGATTCCATTTCTTATTCTCTGAACTATAAAAAATAGTTGTACCGTCTATGTCTATTGAACCACCTCGGCATGCGATTAGATATTCTTTTTTACCATAATAATAAGAAACAGGCCTTCCATATTCGATATGAGCCAGCATATCTGTAATGTCCAAAGGAGGATGAAGGTTCTTTGCTGTATAATGGTCCAGTGCTTTTATTAAAGGAACCATACTCTGGCTGATCAGGCTGACTCCTTTTCTGTCGGCGACTTTATTGAGGTTCGCCATAACCATAATCGGCAGAACTAACATAAAAAATCCTTGGATAATACTGGCAAGATTACGGTATTTTCTTTCTTGAATATATTGTTTTAGAATAGCAAAAGAACAAGCGATAAAAATGGCAATGGCAAACATCATCGGAATAAAACTGCCAAAACGAGGTCCATTCAGGGGATTCAAAACTACGCTTAAACTAAATCGGATTGTAACAGCCAAGGATATGGCCAACAGGATGTAATTAACAGTTTTTAATGAAAATTTTAACGGACGAGACTTTTTGCTTTTAGGGCTGTTGTAATTTTCATCTTGTGGCATGGCAGTAAATTATGGTGCGATTGTTGGCCTTAAAGCCGGTTTTTTACTCTATTGTCTGTCAGGTAACAATGGTATCTGCGTGTGTGCTACCAACAGCGATGCGGGCGCCGTCCCAAACTACAGTTCGCTGTAATACTACATTATCATTAATCCTGGTATTGCTGCCAATGCAGGCCCAGTCCAAAATTTTTACATTTTTACCCAGAGAGCAATTATCAAAAATCTGAAATGGGCTGTTGGGAGTTGCAAACGGCAGTTCTTCATAAGATGGAATCCTTCCAAGTATAAGTCCGGCATGAAGATCAAGGTAATCTCTTTCTGTCCCTATATCATGCCAGTAATGGCCGGTTGCTTCAGAGGCATGAATACCTTCGCCTTTTTGCAGCCAGGCACGGTAACAATCAATTATCGGGTAGTATACTGCCTCTGGAATAATTTTTATAATGTCCGGGTTTATAATATGTATGCCAGTGAAAGCCATTAATTTAGAAGCGTTGGAAATATTTGATATGTTTTTACCAAAACCAATGATTCTGGATGTTTTATCTACAACTACATTATTGAACCGGGGATAGTCATGCATGACCATGGTAACTGCAAAGTTTTGCGCGCAGTGTTTATGGTAAACATCGGCAAAATCTATAGTATGGTAAATGTCACCATTGACTACCAGTACTGGCTCATTCCCAAAATGCTTCAGAGCCATCCTCAGACCACCTCCAGTGCCGAGAATATGTTCCTCATGCTGCAATATTATGGAATCTTCATCCCGGAGAGCTGTTTTAATTTGATCCGCTAAATGATGGCAGTTGATAATAATAGGATTGAAGCCACTATTTTTCAGACGGGAAATAGTCAGAAGCAAGAGGGGCTTGTTGAGTATGGGCAGTAGTGGTTTTGGGCGTTTAGCAGTGTAGGGTTGCAGTCTTGTGCCTAGGCCGGCGGCCAGAATCATGGCTTTCATGAGTTTTTCGGGCTAATATGAAAGTTTGCCTTGTTTTGATTCGATAAGACCGACAACGACGATTCCGGCGTTGTTTGCTGCCCGGATAAAACCACTTTTATCAAACAGCAGTGCCTGGCCAGCCTCCACAGCCAGAACTCCAGCATTCACCGCGGCCATACTTTTGATAGTTTTCTCACCGATAGCCGGTAGGTCAAAGCGATTATCCTGGTTTGGTTTTTTGACCTTAACAACAACGGTTTTTTCATAACCAAGTCCGCCACCCCGTCTGATGGTGGCATCTGTTCCTTCTATAGCTTCTACAGCGAGAACCGTTCGATTCCTCACTACTACACACTGGCCGATATCAAGCTCGCCAATCGCACGTGCAATTCTCCATCCGAAAGTAATGTCATCTATCTGGCCGGATTCTAATTTGTTGTTGGAAATGATTCCTTTTGGAAACAGCAGTTCTTCAATAAATTGTGTTGAATCAACCACGGCAATACCCTCTTTTTCCAATGCATCGGCAACTGCTCTTAAAATAGCATCATCCTGTCTCGCATCTATTTTATTCCAAAGAGTAAGGCCCTTCAGATCTGGACGAATGTCTTTAAATATATTGGTTTTAGTAATTGAACCAAGCATAACAGCACTGCATACCCCTTCCTTTTTGAAATAAGAAATTATTTTACCAAGCTGACCGAGCCTTACCCAGTGCAAACGATCAGCAACCCGGGCAAGATCATCCGAAGATTCGCCTTTATGGGCAATGATTATGGTCTGTATGCCTTTTTTTCTGACAGCTTCGGCAAAGAGGGTAGGAAACTGGCCGCCGCCGGCAATAATGCCTATTTTTTTACGATGTTTTTTCATGGAGCAGGTGAAGAACTGGGCAAGAATCAGTTGTTGCCATTGCTTGTTCGGACAACTCCTTGTTTACTTGTCCTAAAAAAGTCGACCAGGCTGGTGACTGCTTCACAGTCAGTCAATTCTTCTTCGACCTTTTCCAGGGCGTCTTTTAACAGCAGAGATGGAGATCGGAATATGATTTTATATGCTTTGTCGAGCTTTCTGATTGTTTCATTGGTATAACCGCATCGCTTCAATCCTACTTTATTAATTCCAGAAACCCTCATTTCCTTGCGCGTTCCGGAAACAATAACAAAAGGAGGGACATCGAGACTGATGCCGGATACACCGCCAATATAACAGTGGGCACCTATGCGGGTGAATTGATGTATGGCGACCAGGCCTCCAATGATCGCGTGATCATTAATGAAAACATGGCCCGCCAAGGTAGCGGCGTTTGCCATGATCGCATGGTTGCCCACATCACAATCATGAGCGATATGGACATAGGCCATTAACAAATTATAGCTGCCGATGGTGGTTACGTTCCTGTCGGCAGCAGTGCCTCGATTAATGGAAACATATTCCCGAATCTGGTTATCGTCTCCAATTATCAGTTCCGAGTCTTCCCCTTTATACTTCAAGTCCTGTGGGGGTGATCCGACAGTGGCAAATGGGCCGATGATATTTCTGGAACCTATGGTTGTCGGGCCGGAAACAACAGTGTGGGATTTGATTTGTGTTGCAGCGCCAATCCTCACTCCTTTTTCAATTATTACATAAGGCCCAACGGAAACGGATTCGTCCAGTTCTGCTTGTGGGTCTATTATAGCTGTGGGGTGTATTCTCATGGAATTTTCCAGATGTGATAGAATCTTTATGTTGATTGCTTTGTCCTGCAGACATGAAAGTAACGAGAAAGTCTGTTCTGCTGCAATTTTTAAAAAGGGCTGAAGCGTTTTTTTGATATTTAATAGTTATAGGATGCTAACAGTTCATGTGAGCCTTTCTGTTCCAACTTCATTTGACGATGTCATCGAATGCTGCCATAAGCTGGGCTTCTGCTACAAGTTTGTCGTCAACAAAGGCTTGTCCGTCCATTTTCCATATTTTTCTTTTATTTTTAAGTACCTTCATTTTGTAGATAATCTGGTCGCCGGGTATAACAGTCTGACGAAATCTGACTCGATCAAGCCCGGCGAAATAGATGAGTTTTTCTCCTACCATGTCTTGAATAGTAATATAGGCAAGCAGTCCTCCTGCCTGCGCCATGCCTTCAAGTATCAAAACACCGGGCATAATCGGTGAAGAAGGAAAGTGGCCTTGAAAAAACGGTTCGTTGATAGTTACATTTTTTAATGCGACAATGGATTCTCCTTTTTTGGCTTCCAGAACACGGTCCACAAGGATAAAGGGATATCGATGCGGAAGGAGTTTCATAATTTCATTGATGTTGATCTTGTCGATTAATTCAGACCCATGTCCGGTGTCATTCATGCAGATCCTCCTGATGAACCGCGCTAACTTACGTCGGAATTATCTGACGGGAAGCGATCCTTGTTAAGCGTTGAGATTTGTTTCTTTAATTCTCGAACTTCTTGAAATAGTTTCGGGAGTTTCGAAAAAATTGTAATTGCTTTAAGCCATTCATTGTGTGGAATAGCCGGGAAACCTGAAACTACGGATCCTTTTTTCAAGTTGCGGTTAACTCCTGCCTTGGCAGCAACCATGACACGGTCTTCAAGGCGAATATGGCCTTTAACACCAGCCTGCCCGCCTAGAACCACATTTTTTCCTAAAGTAGCACTGCCGGCAATTCCCACCTGTGCAACAATTATGGAGTTCTCCCCGATTGTAACATTATGGGCTACCTGTACAAGATTATCAATCTTGGTACCCTTTTTGATCAAAGTATGTCCAATAGTGCCCCGATCCACACAAACATTGGCTCCGATTTCCACATCGTCCTCAATTTGTACAATTCCCGTATGAGGACGTTTCAAGTGAATACCATTTTCGTCGGTGGCATAGCCAAATCCGTCACTGCCAATTACTGTTCCACTGTGAATTATTACTCTAGAGCCTATTTTACAGCCCTTATAAATTGTCACGCTGGGAAACAAAACAGTATCATTACCGATCACTGCGTCATCACCAATCACCACACCGGGATGAATCGTAACCCGCTTGCCAACGAACACTCTTTCGCCCAATGTCGCCATAGGGCCAATGGAAATTTCCTCAGGAAGAGTGCAACCGGAACCTATGTGTGCCTTATTACTTATTCCGCCAGCAGAAAAAGGTCTTGCCAGTAAAACATTGTGGATAATTGTTGCAGCAAGATTAGGATCTTTAACTCTCAGCAGCGTTTTATCTGCCTCTTTAATTTCCAAAGGGACAATCACTGCAGAAGCTTTTGATTGGGCAATTTCACCATGACGACTTTCTCGGGTAATAAAACCAATTTCACCCTCAGCCGCAGTAGCTAGGTCACCCAGACCATGAATAATTAAGTCAGGATCTCCCTTGACCTCTCCATTCACCATTTCAGCAAGATCGGCTAATTTCTTAGTTACTTTATCCATATAATTCTTTGAAACAATATTCTTTTGGCCCAGAGAAAATAAATCTATCGGCAATCTCTGATTGGTTGCGTAACATAATCGGTCGCGATATCGAGTTCAAGCATCAAATATAGGGGCTTCAGCTGTAGAGAAAAACTTTACGACGTGCATTGTCAAAATTTTGCAGAGCGGGTAGCCAGCTTTTTTCTAGGTCAGAAATGGAAATTTTCTGTTCAAGTGCTTTACGAATTTTTCTGTCGCCGATAATCAAATCAAGCGGCAGGTGATCGTGTTCATATTCATAAGGAGGAGTCTTGTATTTGAATTCTATGGGATAATTGAGCATTATCGCCTGCAGTAAAATGAGGGAGGTACTATAAGGTCGATAGAGGTTGCGATTGTTAATATGAATTTGAAAGCCGTAGCAACGGTGTCCAGCCCATTTGTTGGAAGTAGGCTCGAAAAGCAATGGCCTTAAAATGCAACCGGGAACTTCACCGATAAGACTCAGAAGTTCATTAGGATTGATAAAGGGAGCACCGAATATTTCAAAGGGCAGAGAGGTCCCTCGACCTTCCGAGATATTAGTGCCCTCAAATAATACCTGCCCAGGATATACAAGTGCTGTTTCCGGAGTCGGCATATTCGGGGAGGGAAATATCCATGGCAGACCAGTATCTCTGAAATACATATCACGCTTCCAGCCATGCATAGCAATAACCCGAAGCCTTGCGCCGATGCTGTCATTTCCTAGGTGTTCATTAATGAAAAGGGCCAGTTCTCCAAGGGTCAGCCCATGGCGCATAGGGATTGGATAAAGACCAACAAATGAACGCCATTCAGACTTTAAAAGATTGCCTTCTATGATTTGTCCTCCAAGGGGATTCGGACGGTCCAGGATGACGACTTCTTTGTCAAACTCTTTTGCAGCTTCTAAACAATAAGCAACTGTATATAAAAATGTATATACTCTGGTGCCAACATCAACCAGGTCAACCAGCAAGGTGTCAAGGTGGTCAAACATTTCCTTGTCAGGTTTGCGTAATTGTCCATAAAGGCTGAAAATTTTGATACCGGTTACAGGATCAACATCATGATTTGATTCTTTCATGTTGTCTTGTTTTTCAGCGAAAAAGCCATGCTGTGGAGAAAAAAGACAGGTTAGCTGATGGGGAAATGTATTATTTATTAACTCCCTGCTATGTCTATAAAAACGATCCGTGGAAGCCTGATTGCATAACAGTCCCAGTCTCTTACCTTTTAAAAAGGAAGGTGGATGTTTGCAGAACTCTTCAATGCCGATTGATACCATTATTATTATTCTGTCTTAAAGTTTTCGCTTCGCGACTCGGAGTCGAAATTTATCCCTCTCAAGGGAGGGTTGAAAAGAGTGCCCTTTAGGGTGCTCATCTGCTGCAGAATGGTTTGTTCCTGAATAACAGACTTTTTTGTTGAATACCAGTCTACTGGTCTACTGTAAGCGAAAAAAATCAAATATTCAGAACCCTATTGTGTTTACTGGGTCGGTCGTATACTATGAAATGTTTTTAAATGTTCGCAGATCAAATAAAAATCAATATGAATAACAAAACAAGGGTAAAATTTAGTAATGATAACATTATTAGATTATGGGGCCGGTAATGTTCGAAGTGTCCGTAATGCAATAAAAAAAATAGGTTATACTGTCAAGGATGTCTCTAATCCGGATGATATTGTCTCAGCAGAGAAATTAATTTTTCCAGGCGTCGGCAGTTTTGGTAGTGCAATGCAGAGATTGCAGGAAATGAAATATATCGAGCCGTTAATGAAACATTTACAAGCCGATAAACCTTTTCTCGGGATTTGTTTAGGCCTGCAGACCCTTTTTGAAGGAAGTGAGGAATCTCCGGGTGTTGAAGGGCTCGGTATAATACCGGGGATGGTGATCCGTTTTGCAGAAGATTCTCTGTCCGTCCCACAGATTGGCTGGAACGGAATAATCTTGAAAAAATATTCTGAGTTGTTTAATGGCTTTAATCAGGAAAAACTCTACTTTGTCCATTCATACCGGGCTGTTCCTGATGCTGGAAAAAGCGACTGGATTCTTACCACTACCCATTATGGAGGAGAATTTATTAGTGGTGTTCAGAAAGGTAATGTTGCCGCCTTTCAGTTTCATCCTGAAAAGAGTGGAGAAGCAGGACTTGGTATTTTAAAGAATTTTCTTTCAGCTGATACTTTCAGCTTTGATAAACATCAAAGTGATTTACCGTTAGCTGAAACAGAAACTCGACTGGCCAAACGAATTATTGCCTGCCTTGATGTGAGAACTAATGATCAGGGCGATTTAATAGTCACCAAGGGTGATCAGTATGATGTGCGGGAGCAAGGAGAAGTCCGAAACCTTGGCAAACCGGTTGACCTAGCCAGGAGATATTTTGAAGAGGGTGCTGATGAGATTACATTTCTCAACATAACCGGATTCAGGGATTTTCCTTTAAAGGATCAACCAATGCTTGAGGTCTTGAGATTGACCTCTGAAAATGTTTTTGTACCTCTCACTATAGGTGGAGGTATAAGAGAGTATAAAGATTCCAAGGGCAAGTATCATTCTGCCCTCGATGTGGCATCTGAATATTTCCGATCCGGGGCTGACAAAATTTCGATAGGCAGTGATGCGGTCTATGCTGTTGAGGAAATTCTACTTACAGGGAAAAAAACAGGGAAAAGCGCCATTGAACAGATATCGAGGGTTTACGGTAATCAGGCTGTGGTGATATCGATAGATCCACGCAGGGTGTATGTGCATTCACCTGAAGATATTAATCATAGCACAATTAAAACAGGTTTCCCTGGACCAAAGGGAGAAAGATATTGCTGGTACCAATGTACGGTTATGGGCGGTAGAGAAGGCAGGGATATAGATGTTATTCAGTTGGCGAAGATCTGTGAAGATTTAGGTGCGGGAGAGATTCTCCTTAATTGTATAGATAGGGATGGTACTAATTCCGGCTTTGATATTGAATTAACCCAGCATGTCAGTGAGGCTGTTTCTATTCCGGTAATTGCATCAAGCGGGGCTGGTAAAGAGGAACATTTCTCCGAGGTTTTTGAAAGAACCGACGTGGAAGCTGCCCTTGCCGCTGGAATTTTTCACCGGGAAGAAGTCCCAATTTCAGCAGTTAAGGCACACCTGCGACAAAGAAATATTGAAACTCGTTAGCAGTATTGTAACAAAATTTTTAGTATGTTCAGTATCCTCATAATTAAAACCGCCCGAGACTTTCAGCTCTTCTGGATAAAACTCAAAGTTATCGATGAATGAATGCAATGAATGAGGCAAGATAGAATGGATGAAAGGAAACGCTTAAAAGAATTATTACTAAAAAAATCGTATCGACAGGGAGAAGTAAAACTTTCCTCCGGCAAAATATCTGATTTTTATATTGATGGTAAACAAACAACTCTTGATGCTGAAGGGGCTTATCTCTGCGGGAAGATTCTTTATGAGATGATTCGTGAAAACCCTCTGCCAATTGGAGGTGTCGGTGGTATGACTTTGGGTGCGGATCCTCTTGTCACCGCGGTTTCCCTGGTTAGTTATCTTGAAAAAAGGCCTATTCCTGCTTTTATTGTCAGGAAGGAGCCTAAGCAGCATGGAACGGAAAATTATATTGAAGGAAAAAATAACCTTCCTGATGGGACTGTGGTTGCTTTAATAGAAGATGTCGTAACTACGGGCGGTACATTGATAAAGGTAATTAATCGGGTTGAAGCCCAGGGCTTGAATGTTGGCATGGTTGCCACTGTCGTGGATCGTCAAGAGGGTGGATTTGAATTGCTGGCAAATAAAGGATATCGTATGGAAGCAATTTTTACCAAGGATGAATTGCTGGCGAAATAAAGTTTTTTAAAAGGATTGTCTATTATTGTTATGAAGTGTAAAAAATGTGATGGAAGACTCGAAGTTTCACGCATGTGCAGAAGAGTTCGTTTAAAATGCAATCGTTGTGGAAAAGAATTTCAAATCCATGAAGTTGCAGATATTTTAGATCAGCAGACAGAGGCGATTTTAGAACAATATACCTGTATAATTTATGATTAACTCTGCCTCTGAATAGTTATAAGTATTTTCATTCTATCTAATTCGATCTGATACACGTCAGGTCTTAAAATACCTGAAAATTATAATCAGGTTGTGGTGGTGTAATTGTGCCATACGGAGTTGGAATGTGAATATCCTTGCCAATGCTCCGACACAGGGGCAAAAATTCGATTCCCGCATGATTAATATTATTATTAATTATTCTTCTTTTTCTCCTCATTCAAAGATCTCCAATGTCTTAATTTTATCCATTACCCAAACAAGGTTATGATC
This sequence comes from uncultured Desulfobulbaceae bacterium, assembly GCA_947258675.1. The sequence goes on from CAMYJP010000003.1 coordinate 17,419, forward strand.
TGGCTGGTAACTATAATTTTTGTCTGTTTATTGCTGCTTGTCATAAGTCTGTTATTTAATATTCAAAAATGTCAAAGGGCAGAAAAAGCGCTTCGCAGCAGTGAATACCATGCCCGTAAACAACTTGCTGAACTCGAAAATATTTATAAGAACACTCCTGTTGGTCTAGGATTAGTGGATGCGGAAATGCGCTATATTCGCATTAATGATTTTCTCGCTGAAATGAATGGTAAATCCCCGGACGATCATATAGGGAGAACACCTAAAGAAGTGATACCGGATATTGGCGGTAGGCTGGAAAAATTATACCGGCAGGTATTTGACTCTGGAAACCCGGTTTTGGATTATGAACTGCAAGGAAGGACTTCTGCAGATCCGGAAAAAGATCACTTCTGGCTGTCAAACTTTTTCCCCTTAGAATCTGCAGGCAAGTTGTCTGGTGTAATGACCGTGGTTACCGATATTACGGCTCGCAAGCAAGTTGAGGAAGAGCTGAATAATTATCGTCAAAGCCTTGAAGAAAAGGTAAAAGTCCGTATGGCAGAAGTAGAGGAAGCAAATCTTCTTTTGCAGCAAGAGATACATGAGAGAAAGGCTATAGAGCAAGAATTACTTGATAGTGAAAAAATTTATAGAGCTTTAATTGAAAAGGCTGGGGATGCAGTATTTCTTTTGGAAGCGGAAGGAGATGATGCCGGTAAGATTATCAGTACGAATCAGGCGGCAGCTGATATGCATGGTTATTCATTTGATGAACTTCTGGCTCTCAATATTGAAGATTTGGACAGCCCGGAAGCTGCTCGAGAAATGGCAGGCAGGATTGATCGGATAATGGCCGGGGACTGGATTAAAGAAGAAATAACACATCGTAAGAAAGATGGTACAGTTTTCCCGGTTGAAATCAGCGCGGGCTTATTGGAAATTGAAAACAGAAAATACATTCTTGCCTTTGATCGAGACGTTACAGAACGAAAACGGGTGGAAAATGATTTGGTTCAGGCCCAGAAAAGCGAGGCTATCGGTACCCTTGCTGGAGGTATTGCCCATGACTTTAATAATATTCTGGGCACAATTATCGGTTATGCAGAAATGCTTGAAATGTTTGATATTAAAGAGAATAGCCCCGCCCATCCTAAGCTTGCGGAGTTGATACGGGCAGCATATAGGGCAAAGGAACTTGTTCAGCAAATCCTCACTTTCAGCCGCCGTACCAAGCAGGAAAGGAGTCCTATACAGCTGGAACCACTTGTAGAAGAGATTTTGAGTTTTATTAAGGCAATTTTGCCGCCTAATATTGAAGTGCGATATACTGCGGGAAGGGGACCTTCAGCGATCATGGCTGACCCAACACAAATACATCAGGTCCTAATGAATTTAGCAACCAATGCGATGCATGCTATGGAGAATGCTGGTGGAGTGCTTTCGATTACTGTCGACGAAATGGATATAATAGCAGGTGATATTCCCGGTATGATGCTTGATTTGGAGCAGGGAAAGTATGTTAAACTGACCATCAGTGATACAGGCGTCGGAATGGAACAGGAAGTAATGGAAAGGGTTTTTGATCCGTACTTCACTACAAAAGAGACAGGTGAAGGTACTGGTATGGGATTGGCTGTTGTACAGGGTATTGTGAAAAATCACGGTGGTACCATCACTGTTGAGAGTGGGATAGGGATCGGTTCAGTTTTCCAAGTCTTTTTTCCCAAAATCGAGCATATTGTGATCAAGGAAGAGGAAGTCTATTCAGATAAAATATCTTCAGGGAAGGAAAGGATTCTTTTTGTTGATGATGAAAAATCTCTGGTTGAAATAGGCAAGAATATGCTTGAGCAATGCGGTTATCGTGTAATTGCGACAACAGACAGCATAGAAGCCTTGGAAATATTTAAAAAGCAGCCTGATCAGTTTGATTTGGTAATTACAGACCAGGTGATGCCCAAAATGAAAGGTGATGATTTAGTTCGTAAATTGTTTGAAATCAAACCGGATATTCCTGTAATTCTTTGTACAGGGTTTAGTAAGTCCATAACCGAAGAGAAGGCAAAGGAAATCGGAATACGAGAATTTTTGATGAAACCACTTGGCACTACAAATCTCTCCGAGATAGTGCGGAAAGTGCTTGATGAAAACCAAAACCATAAACCAGTTTAGCGGCTCCAGTAATTGTTATGGCGAATGTACTAATTATCGATGACGATCAGGGGATTTGCGGGATGATGGTTGAGCTGGTGAAAAGTATGAACCACAAAGGTTCATATGCCCTCACTCTTAAGGATGGTTTGCAAAAGGTGGCTGGTGGAAATTATGACGTTGTGTTTCTCGATGTCCAAATGCCTGATGGTAACGGGCTGGAAGTGCTGCCACAAATCAGAGATTCATCGTCTGTCCCGGAAGTGATTATAATAACCGGCGCTGGCACTTCCGATGGTGCTGAAATAGCTGTCAAGAACGGTGCCTGGGATTATTTGCAGAAACCACTCTCACCAAAGAAAATTCTTCTACCATTAAATCGGGTATTTCAATATCGTGATAGTCTGAAAAAAATTCAAAAACCGGCAGTTGCTCTCAAACTTCGGGGTATCGTGGGAAGCAGCCAGGCATTGCGGGACAGTCTGGATGCACTTGCTCGTGCAGCAAATAGTGACGCCAATGTGCTGATAACCGGTGAAACAGGAACCGGTAAGGAGCTTTTTGCCAAAGCAATACATGCGAACAGCTCTCTGGCTGACAAACAATTTATAGTGGTGGATTGCGCTGCATTGCCCGAAAGTTTAATTGAAAGTTCCCTGTTCGGGCATGAAAAAGGCGCCTTTACCGGTGCTGATCGTGCACGTAAGGGTCTGATAAAAAAAGCTGATGGTGGTACTCTTTTTCTTGATGAAATAGGGGAACTCGGACCAACCCTACAAAAAACCTTTCTGCGTGTACTGCAGGAAAGAAAATTTCGCCCTATTGGTGGAGCAGATGAAATAGAAAGTCATTTCAGGTTGATTGCTGCGACTAATCGAAATCTTGAAGAAATGGAAGAGAAGAATGAATTCAGAAATGATCTTCTATACAGGCTACAGTCAATCATAATAGAACTTCCTCCTTTGAGGCAGAGATTGGAGGATATAAAAGGGTTAACTGTGTATCATACGGCAAAAATATGTGAACGACTGCAAACCGAGATGAAAGGTTTCTCAACTGATTTTTTTCAGGCTTTGACTTCCTACGAATGGCCTGGAAATGTGAGAGAACTAGCTAATTGTCTTGAAAGCGCTATAAGTGCATCTCAGAACGAACCGATTTTGTTTATTAAGCATCTACCAACACATATTCGAGTGAAAGTGGCCAGAGCCTTGATTGATAGAAACCAGCAGAATGTAGCGGAAAAGAAATTCCCGAAGGTAAAAGAATCATTAGAAATTATTCCTACATATAGAGAATTTAGAGAAGATCTCCTGGCTGAGCCTGAGAAAAAATATTTTCAGAATCTACTTACCCACACCAAAGGAAATATTACTGAGGCTTGCAAGATTTCCGGTCTCGGCCGAACCTGGCTTTACTCTGTCCTTAAGAAACACAACATTTCCAGAACAGGCTGGGGTGTGAATGATCCTGAAGAGCAATAATTTTTTTTCCGTAGGAATTTTTCAGGGTAATACACTACTGTTTGAGTTTTAATAGTATATATAAGAAGAATCTGTCCATTATTATGTCTGATTGTTCACTATAGTGAACAATTGTTCTTTCTACCGCATGATTTGCTAAGTGTGCTTCATCCCTCTTATTATTCCAAAAACATCTAACCTATAGATATTTCAGTTGTTTTTCGTTTTTCCTCCGTTTGGTCCAATTTTTGTAATCTACAATAGAAACTCTATCTTGTTGAATGTTGTTTCCGTTTTGGAATTTAGCAATCTCTGCTGCAGTGAGTTGACTTTAGAGAAGGAAACTAAATGTGAATGTGCTTTTTTATGCTAGCGGTGAAAACGGTAATGACCAGAAGTATCAGCTAGCAATTGAATCGGTAGTTCCGGTGGAGAAAATTGAGGTGTTTAAAACGGTAAGCGAACTATCACAAAGGCTACGGCAACCTGTTCAGAATTTAGCAGCCGTTGTTCTTTTGGCTAGGAACAGTGATGAATTTTCCGACTTTCTTGAGATGCGCGATTTGCTATCCGGACTCCGCCTTATTCTTGTATTACCGAATCAGGAGGAAGATATCAGATCTGAAGAGCTTGCCCTGTTTCCAAGCTACGTGAGCTATATTGACCAGGATGTTTCAGAGGTTGCAGCGGTGTTGAACAAGATAGTGGGGCACGAAAAATGGAACCAATAACAACAATTAAGCGCGGTATGTCAAAGTGAAAAAACAGGATTCCTCAGGAAAACGTAATAAATCCATTCAAGACATATCACTGTGGCGATTTACCGTGGAGAACAATGAAGTCCGATATGGAGATAGAAGCCGCCAAAAGATGACCAGAAACGGCTGTAATGAACCGTATAAAGGGAGATACTGGTGCCCTAAGTTGAGATGGTTCCGACGAGAAATCTGCCCTTTCCTCTGTCGGCGGGAATGCGAAAATTATGAGGCAATGTGCGGTTGTTTATAGAACTTTATCACTAGTGGTTTTAGTGGAATTTTAAATAAAAACGCGGACTAAATCCGGCGCAACTCAGGTGAAAGCAATGAATGAATATGACAGAGTTCAATTGTTGGCCGAATTGGCTGAAGCCCATTGTGAGCTGAATCATGGCCCTGAAACCAATTCGCAGGACTTTAAGGCAGTGAATTATATTGTTATGCCTTTTGGTTACAATCAAAGTGATGTCCAGGATGTTTCGGTAAGAGATTTGGTCATTCCTGTTTGCAATGAATGCATTCAGGCTTTATTGCAGGAGGAATGGACACTTCTATATTGCTTTGAATGTTGCCGAAGTCAGTGGGTATGCAGGAAGTTTGCAAAAAACCAATACCGTCATCATGTTTTGTGGCTGCGTGGCTGTCCTGAATGCACCAATGAATTTGGAGGACTTTATTTTACAGATATGCCGAAAATGTTTGGGATGACTGACGTGCAGCTTGCCGTCTAACCCACATTGCTCATGATTATTTAGTGAAATCAATATATCAAATTGAATTTGCTCTATTAATTTAGTTAATTGATAGATTCTGAAATTGAACACTCTGCTTGTTGCTGTTCATAAAGAAAAAGATGTTGCAAAAGTCACCAAAGGCGATTCGAATCTTACTGAATCTTTTTCGTCATCAACTGTTCTGCATACCCATAATATACCCCAAAAGTACATATAGCCTTCGCTTATTTCCTTCGGGCATAAGTTGAACAGCTTCTTTATCGATTCTCAAGCAACCTCGAACCTTGAATAATGAAGACTAGCCTGCCTCTTTTACTCTTTTCTATTGAGTATGGTTTTCACATTTCAACATTGCGTTGCTTAATCGTTTGGCCTGTAGGCAGAAGGCCTCCAGGCGAGCTTCAATAACCTGAGGAAAAGCTTTGCCATCGGTCTCAATCGCTAAGAATGGAAACTTGCGATCTCTTGCCAGAATCGGGTCCCACTTGCCGTGATTGTTTCCCTGAAAAAGTATCTTTTTTTCCTTGGTAGTAAATTTCTCGCTCAAAATAGATTCAGCAACCCTCGAGGGCATACAGCCAAACGGCCCAATGGAAATAATTCCGCAGGCCGGTTGCAGGATTTCGTGCAGCGCAGATCCAACTGTCAAAATCGATTCACAGGTAACATTAGGAGAAATGAATTTTTTCCCTGCTGTGATTAAGGGATCAACATCAACATGTTCTTCATAGAAGAAAAGACCAGCTGGGGCTAATTTTTTTCGTATCTGGCTGTCGTAGAACCTTTTAATTTTTAGTCGCGTCCAGAAGCCTACATTTGGTTTGCCCTCGATACGTTCCTTGATTAACCAGTCAATGTATTTTACCCATTCACTGTTTTGAGCTGTCCGAACAATAAAACCCATATCGGCAAGCCGCTCGACCAGGTTTTGCAGAGAAATAGGGTCGTGACGAACATATATTTCACCGACCAGAGAAAGCTTTGGTATTTGATTATATGATTTTCTTAATGGAATGCGGCTGAGCACTTTAGCGCTTTTTGTCAGTTGAGCTGAAATGGTTGACCAATTTTTATCAATGACGGAACGTATGGCTTCATATTCTGTTTTTAATATCGTTATTCCCTGCTCCTTGTTTTCAGCTCCGGCAAGAACCGTGGACCACATCTCGTCAAAAATATCGCCAATTACCAGTGCTCGCCAGGCGGCGATCAAAAAACGGTCTCCCAGCCCGCCATAGCCGTTAATCGATGTTGGCGATAGTACAGCCGTATCCAGGATCTGCTGTTTTTTCAAAAGTTGTTTTGAAAAAACATGATATTGGCCAAACCGGCAGGGTCCTTGGGCAGTGGCCATGAAATAGGCAGTTGCTTCTCCATTTTTTCTGTTATTTAGATAACGTAATAGTGACCCAACTGTAGTTTGAAGGGGCAGACATTCCTTACATGAAGAGTGTCCTCGCCCCAGCTTGAGAATCTCTTCATCTGCTGGCGGCAGCGTTTCAGCACGCACACCGATTCTGGAAAAGGCTCCAGCGAGTAAAGGTGTGCCGAATTTACTCATTGCCGGAATAATTACTTTAACCTGGGGATCAGTTAAGGGTAACCAACCCCCATTGGATGTGCGGATTCCAGGTTTTTTTCCATTAAATATCAGTTCGGCCTGTCTGTATGCTTGTTTTTTATAGGGCTTGCGGGGTTGTTTTTCAATTTGTCGATAATATTGGACAATGTCCAAAAAAGCTTCAACTCTGGTTTCAAGTCCGGCATCAGCAGTGTGGCTGTCCAGCTCTAAGGTGAGTGAGGGCTTTCGTCCCATGATATCTCGGAAATAACTGAGAATAAAGGAATCAGGACCGCATGAAAAGTTGGTAATAAAAGTTGCGAAGAGCTGGGGGTTTTTCTCAACATAATGGCTTCCCTTAAGAATCATGTTTCCGGTGGCCCAATACATATTATGATCTTGGTCCAATTCCTGATCACCATAAGGCAGCATATCAAAAGGAATCACCGGAATGCCGCGGGAAGCGAATTTGGCAGGAAGACCTTTATTCGCAGTACTGGTAAAGCTATTGTAGGGTCTGCCAAACAGTGCAACCCCGAAGCAGTTAGGATTATCTTTAATGGTGGCGAGTGTTTCATCACCAATTAACTTGATATCAGTAAAGAATTCATTCTGTTCCCTTATCGCAGCATTTAAGGCTGGTTTGGCAAGAACAGGGTTGACTCCGAGTTGGTTTGCCAACTCAATAAATACCGATAAGTTGTTTTCTGACCCTTTGGAAAAATCGAGAGTTGGAAAAAGTGTCTTTCTCGATAGAAAGTTCGGAAAAGCTGCACGCAAATAGAATGGTTCACTCTGCAATAATACACACGTGCACGAGATATTGGTTTTGGATTTACCTTGCAACCCTTTAATATGTGGGAGAAAATAATAATCAGGTTCACGGGCTAACAGTGAAGTTGCATATCCGTGGGCAAGTTCCACAGGATAGCAGAAAGCAGCCCCCTGTTGGTCCATGCCAGCTGGATCAATTGCATCTGGAAGGATAAGTCGATAGCCTAGTTCAGCAAACAACCGGTTGAAAAAAGGGAAATAGGTGTTTACCAAAAAAGATCGATTCATACCAATTGTCGGTCTGGTATCGGTAGGATTGTCCGGGCAAAGATCTCTAAACACCCTTCGTTCCCTTTTCTGCACTAAATTTAAACCGGTTGGATCGATTTTTCTTTTATGGATTAAATTGTCATAACGATTACATATACCTCCGAAGGGATATACTTTTTTGCCAACTTCTATACGGGAAATTTCGCAACCACGGTCACAATCTTTTCCGCCCCCGCAAATGAAGGGTTTTTTGTAAGAGACAGTCCTGTGCATCAGTTCGTTAAGGTCAAAGCTTTTCGGCTTCAACAATCCCTGCTCTAACCGACGCTCCAGTTCGAGAGCCACCCCAAAAGCACCAATCAGTCCGGGTTCAGGAGGTACGACTATCTGCTTATCGCAAAAAGCTGACATGGCAGCTGGTACGGCAGAATTATAACAAACTCCACCCTGCATAAAGACCTTTTTTCCAACCTGACGGTTTCCCTTGACTCGGTTGGCGTAATTCATACAAATGGAATACACCAGGCCGGCAACTATGTCTTCTACTGGAATATTATCCTGGGCAGCCCTTTTGATATCCGAGCTTATGAACGCTGCGCACTGATCATTGAAATTTGGTGGTTTTTTTGACTGGAAGGCTGTTTCACCTATTTTGGTCATATCAAGGCCGAGACTTTCTTTTGCCGATTCTTCAAGAAATGAGCCGGTGCCGGCACTGCATGCTTCATTCATGGCATAGTCACTGGGTACGCCATTGGTCAAAAATGTGTATTTTGCGTCCTGTCCACCAATCTCAAAGATAGTATCCACATCTGGGTCAAAATGAACCGCACCGGCGGCATGGGCGATAATTTCATTAATAATTCCGTCGGTCATGGCATGAAGACCGGCTATTTGCCGGCCTGAGCCGGTCACCCCTAAGCCTTCAATCGTTATGGGAACTTGTATTTGTTTCGCCAGACTTTTGTATACCTGGCGGGATGCCTCTATAGGATCACCATTGGTTCGCAGATAGTCGGCAGCAAGAATCGCCTTATCCCGCCGTCGCATGATTACACCTTTGGTAGTGGTAGACCCCACATCCAAACCCAGAATAGTATGGTCATTTGGTTCAGCTTTATCGCGAGGGTGATTTTTAAATTCGACGCTATCCTTATAAACGGAGAGGGGGCTGAAAAAGGAGAGACTGGATTGTTTATTGATAAAGATTTTGTCCAGGCCGGCAAAATTTATTGTTTCGTTGTCTAAAGCCCAGAGCGCGGAGCCGAGAGCTTCAAACCATGGCGCCTCTGCCGGCACAAGTACATCATTAATTTTTTGGCGCAGGTAGTGGATCATGGTTTGATTTTTTGTGCAGCCGCCAATCAGCAGAACAGAAGCCGCAGGTAATTTTTTTATCAATTCCAGTATCTTTCCTGCCATCATACGTGATAAACCCGCCACAACTTCGGCTTTTGGCATACCTTTATTCAAAGCATGGGTGCAGTCGCTCTTGCAGAATACAGAGCAACGACCGGATAGTTTGTAATACTTTTCGGGTATCTTCATGTTACCCGCTTCTTCCAAGCTGATGGCCATTCTCCCCAACTGTTGGAGAAAAAATTCACCGGTTCCGGAGGCGCATTTGTTTCCAGTGTGGATGGATTGAATCAGGCCATCATCATCAAGATGGTAGACCATGATAGTTTCTCCGCCGATACTGACGATGACGCGATATGGATGATCTGGTGGAAGGATGTGAGAGCAGGCATGCTCTACTGCTTCAGGTTCGGATATGGTTGAGAGAGTCAGGCTGTTTTTGAAGTTACGGCCCGTTGCACCGATCCGTAAATTTTCAATATCCACAACTTGGCTGAGTAGTTCCTTCAGGACATGTCTCGGCCTTCCATCATGGATTCGGGTTTCGCTGGTAACAACTTGTGTTTTATGGCCGGTGCGTTTGAGCCTTACTATGCTGATAGTTGAAGCGCCCAGGCATATCCCTAGAGAATTCATTTTTTAACCTCAATGTCTTAATTGGATAAATATGAGGTACCTCAATTATAAAACCTGCCAGGAATTCAGGCAAGAATTCAAGGAGAGGTTATCGATAAATTTAATCCGGGCAGATGCGATTGTCAAAGATTCTGTATGAGTAGCTGTGTGAATCAAAATAGATTGGAGTTTTAGGTGTACTTTAATTTCAGCATAATTTTTTTAATGTGACGGGACTCTCAATAAGGCATAACTGGAAACTGCATCATGTCTAAGCAGTTTCACTTGCTGATGTTTCATTTTCTATTAAGGAGGATCTATTCCGTCATACCATCTCTGAAAAAACCTCATCAATGGCATTGATCAAGAAGTCAATTTCTTCATATGTAATTATTAAAGGGGGGATAAATCTCAGAACTGCATTTCCAGCGAAATTAATCAGGATACCACGTTCAAAGAGGGTTTGCACAATCTGTGTTCCAGATTCTATGCCTTTTTCTGTTAGAACCAACCCTTGAATCAAGCCAACTCCCCGCGAATGTATTGCATATTGTGGATGATGTTTGGCTAGGTTGTTCAGCTTTTCTGTGAAGTAAATCCCTTTTTTTTGTACGTCTTCCAGAAACCCTTTTTGCAGCATGATTTCCATAACCGCAACACCGGCAGCCGCTGCAATGGGATTACCGCCAAATGTAGAAGCATGGGTTCCGGGGGTAAAGGCCTGGCTGATTTTCTCAGTAGTCAGCATGGCGCCAATTGGCATGCCGTTCCCCAAAGCTTTAGCCAACGTCATGATGTCAGGGGTAATCCCCAACCGTTCATAGGCAAATAGAGTTCCGGTTCTGCCCATACCGGTCTGTACTTCATCAAATATCAATAAGAGGTTGTGTTTGTCACATAGCTTCCTGGCGCCGATCAGGTATTCTTTGGGCAGCGGTAAAACTCCGCTTTCTCCTTGGATTGGTTCACAGAGTATTGCACATGTCTGAGGAGTGATCATAGATTCAAGAGCATCCAGATCTCCAAAAGGAGCGTAGCAAAACCCGGTGGGTAAAGGCTCAAAACCGGCATGAAATTTGGGCTGACCAGTGGCGGTCACTGTGGCAAGTGTTCTGCCGTGGAAGGAACCTTCAAGGGATATGATTTCATATCGGCCTTTACCGCAGTATATTCTTGCAAGTTTGATAGCCGCTTCATTTGCTTCAGCCCCGCTGTTAGCCATGAAAACTCTGTCTGCAAAGGAGTTTTTCACTAAAAGTTCGGCGAGTTCTGTTTGCGGAATGGTATAAAATAGGTTTGATACATGATGCAGCCGGCGTGCCTGTTGGCAAACAGCTTCACTAATCATCGGGTGGCAATGACCGAGACTACAGACCGCGATGCCTGCCAGGAAGTCAAGGTATTCCCTGCCGTCGGCGTCGGTCAGCCGACAACCTTCCCCTTTGACCATTGCCGCCGGAAACCTGTTATACGTCTGAATAAACACCTTGTTGCTCCTTTCAATCCATAGATTATTACTCATGGCGTTATCTCCGAACCAATACCGCTTTGAGTAAACATTTCCAGAAGAATAGCATGTTCTATCCGTCCATCGATTATGTGAGCTTTGCCAACACCACCCTCGACAACCTCCTGGCAGCATCGGATTTTGGGTATCATACCACCGCCAATTACACCGGAATCAATCATATTTTCAGCTTCTTTGCAGGTCATGGAAGAGATGAGTTGCCCGTTTCCATCCTGAACGCCATCTACGTCTGTAAGCAGAATGAGTTTAGTCGCTTTGAGGTAGCGGGCAATTGCGCCGGCTACCAGGTCGGCATTAATATTATAGGAATGACCATCCTCTCCTACTCCAACCGGGGCAATGACAGGAATGAAATCCTGGGTGTCAAGGGTGTTTAGAATATCAGGGTTTACCTGTGTTACCTCGCCCACTCGGCCAAGATCTATGATTTCAGGGGGTGCATCTGCGGCCTGACTTTTATGGATTTTCATTTTTCGGGCTTTAATCAGATCTCCATCCCGGCCGGACAATCCAACGGCACGGCCGCCGTTATGATTTATTAATCCGACTATCTCCTTGTTTACTTTGCCGACTAAAACCATTTCTACAACATCCATGGTTTCGCCGTCCGTAACCCGCATTCCTTCAATGTAGCTTGGTTTAATTTTCATTTTTTCCAACACAAGGTTGATTTGCGGACCCCCTCCATGCACAACAATCGGATTTATTCCAACTAACTTCATGAGGATGATATCAAGTGCGAAATTTTTTTTAAGATTTTCATCAACCATGGCATGACCGCCGTATTTAATTACTATTGTTTTGTCATAGAATTCTTTGATATACGGCAGGGATTCGATCAGGGTTTTCGCTTTTTCAATTTCTTGTTTCATATCTATGCTCTTGTGTCTGTAATTTTCCGCTTTTAGTTTTTTTAAAAAAATGGTTTTGTTTTTAAAAATGCCCAATTCCTGTACGGAAATATTAAATCATAGTAATGATAAGTGCGGAGGATGTAAATATTTCTTTGCATTCTGGTTATTCATCAAGAATTATAGTGGCCACTTCTTGGAAAAGTATAATGATCAATCAATAACCTGCCGAATAGATATTGATGGAAGTTTTATTATCTTTTGGTATATTTATTGCTATCTACTTTGAACGTTTGATATTTATTAACTCTAAATATGGTATGTTGCATATATGCTTCCTTCACGGTCCAGTATTTTTTGTATGATCCAGGTACTTTTTTTTCTTACGGGTATAGTTACTATCTCCTATGCAGAAACTGATCAAGCGGGCCCCATTCATATTGAGGCGGATCGGATGGAAGCAGATCAACAGCGGGATCTTGTCGTTTTTACAGGCAATGTAGAAGCTAATCAGGCAGATATTGCTATTTTTGCAGATGAAATGGTCGTGAATTATTTGACTTCAGAGAAGCAAAAAACAAACGATAATTCTGATAAAAAACTGAGTCAGAGGATAGATAAAATAGACGCGCGTGGAAATGTAAAAATTGTCAAGGGGGACTGGATAGCAACCGGGGATTCCATGGAATATTATTCTTCTGCACAGAAAGTGAAATTAACTGGTAATGCAAAGGCTTGGCAGGACAGCAATGTAGTTACAGGAGAGAATATTATTCTTTTTTTAGAAGAGGGGAGAAGTATAGTTGAGAAAAGTGGAAAGGATGGTAAGCGTGTTAAAGCCTTTATTTATTCTGGTGGTACTTCATCTGTAGAGAGTAAAAAAGAGTAAAAAAACAAATAATTTCATGATGGGAAATTGTATAAATGGCAGTACTTGAAACCAGGGGGATTATAAAAGAGTATCGAAACAGGCGGGTTGTCAATGGTGTAAGCCTGCATGTTGAAAATGGTTCCGTGGTTGGCCTGCTTGGCCCTAATGGCGCGGGCAAGACCACCTCCTTTTATTCTATTGTAGGGTTTGTGCGGCCGGATTCCGGCACTGTGCTGCTGGATGATGAGGAAATTACCTCTTTGCCGATTCATAAAAGAGCATTGAAAGGTATTTCCTATCTTGCGCAGAATCCATCTGTTTTTAAGAAATTGACGGTAGAGGAAAATATCCGTATCGTTCTGGAACCTTTAGGGTTGCCGAAACAGGAGATTAACAGCAGGATCGAAAATTTGATGTCAGAGTTGAAATTAGAGAAACTTTGTCAGAACAAGGCAGGCACACTCTCTGGTGGAGAACGGCGTCGGGTCGAAATTATGCGGTCTCTCGCCACCAACCCAAGTTTTATCCTGCTTGATGAACCCTTTGCCGGAATTGATCCTCTTTCTGTGGCAGATCTTCAAGAAATCATCCATGATCTTAAATGCAAAGGATTGGGAGTTTTGATTTCCGACCACAACGTACGTGAGACTTTGTCAGTATGTGATTTTGCATATATCATCAATCACGGTGAGATTTTGACAAGCGGAGCGGCGGATGACATCGTTGAGTGCGAAGAAGCAAGAAAAATGTATCTGGGTGAAAATTTTTGTATGTAGTAAGTTACTTTTAAGGAGAAAAAAATATTCACTGAAAAGCCCAAATAGATTATTAAGTGAATGTCGAATGATTTACCAACCATGAATCAATAAGTAATTTTATTATTAGGTGACTTGACAATATGGCTCTGTCTTTAAGACAACAAATTAAATTGGCCCAGCA
>CAMYJP010000004.1 GCA_947258675.1 uncultured Desulfobulbaceae bacterium
AACCGGTTTGGCCGCCCGGGCATTCTTACACTCACCAAACAAATAAAGGATTTCTGGCGGGAGGACAGAAAAGGAATAACCAAATCTGCTGAGGTGGTCACTAAAGAACTGGCTAAGGTTTCAACGTACCAATCTGGCGAGGAACTGGGGGAATCTATCCTGACTGTTGCTTTTCACAGTTTGTCCCAACATTTTGACAATAAACATGGTGGTTTTGGCAGCTCTACAAAATTTCCAAAGCCCCATAATTTAATGCTTCTTTTACGCTATTGGAAGAATAACAAAAAAGATGATGCTCTGCAGATGGTTGAAAAAACCTTAAAAGCCATGAGATATGGCGGAATTTACGATCAACTGGGTTTTGGGTTTCATCGTTATTCCACGGATGTTCTATGGCGTATACCTCATTTTGAAAAAATGCTCTATGACCAAGCTATGCTGATTACTACATATAGTGAAGCATATCAGGCAACTCATAATAAAGAATATGGTCAGACCGTCAAGGAAATCATTCAGTATATATTTCGTAATATGACTGCACCGAATGGATCCTTTTATTCAGCTGAAAGTGCTGACAGTGAAGGAGAAGAGGGTAAATTCTACATGTGGGAAGTGAAGGAACTTAACGATATCTTAGGAAAACAAGTTGAAACAGCAAGGAAAATCCTGAATTTTGAACCGGACGGTAATTATATTGATTTTCTTGAAGAGAAAAAAACCGGCAAAAACATTCTTTACAGAAATGAAAACGTTTTTGAGTCAGATGTGTTTGAGGTCATAAGAGTAAAACTCCTTGAAGCTCGCAAAAATCGAATCCGACCTGATCTTGATGACAAAGTGCTGACAAATTGGAATGGCTTAATGATAGCAGCATTAGCCAGGGCAGCCCAGGTCCTTAATGAACCTTCATACGGCGAAGCGGCGGCTCGGGCTGCTGATTTTATCCTCAATAATATGAGAGATGGAAACGGCAGACTTCTGCATCGCTGGCGCCAAGGACAGGCCGGGCTTACAGCAAATGACTCTGATTATGCATATTTTATCTGGGGTCTAATCGAATTGTATGAATGGAATTTTGATCCGAATTGGATTGGAAGCGCTATAACGCTCTTAGATGACTTCATAATCAACTTCTGGGACTCGAAAAGCGGTGGTTTTTTTATGACTCCCCACTATGGTGAAGCCTTGCTGATCAGAGGAAAGACCATTCATGACTGGGCATTACCTTCGGCTAATTCTGTTGCATTACTGAACCTTATCAGGCTGAGCAGGCTCACCGGCAACGCGGAATATGCTGAAAAGACAGCCATCATGAATAAAACATTTTCAGAAACTATCAGGAAATCACCTGCAGATTTTACCATGTTTTTAACAGCGCTGAACATGGGATTCCAGCCGTCTCGCGAAGTTGTAATTGTCGGCGACCCAAAAAGCGATGATACCAAGGCGATGATCAAGGCGCTCAGGCAGAAATTCCTGCCGGAAACGGTTGTTCTTTTCAAGCCTATTTCTGAAAAAAAACCTCCCATTATTCAATATGCGCCGTTCATTGAGTATATGTACGGGATAAACGGCAAAAGTACCGCTTATGTCTGCACCAATTTCAGTTGCAAATTTCCAACTACCGACATCGATACTATGCTGAATCTACTTCTCCAAGAGCCAGAGACCTTACAATCGGAAAATTCACCGGTCAAAGAAAGATAGTAAATCTTCAATTTATGGTTTTGAATAATGAATAAAGCGCAAGGCCCTACCCGGATTCAGGCAGGGCCTTGCTAAGGAGGGAAAAGAAAGAAGAAGGAAAAATACTCCTCCCAACTTATATGATAATCATTATTGAATATCGTGCATGTTTTTTTATAATAATCCCAGCGCCCTTATAGCTTGCCTTAATAAACTATTTATCTAATTTTGTTTGATCAGATATTGATTCAGGTACAGCTATTGTTTATCATTTATTCTAATTAATACTCCCAAATTATTCAGAGCTGTAGATTGTTTTTTTCAAGTGCTAATTGAGTAGTTAATTAAATAGCTAAAAGTCACATTTAAATAAAAATGGTATGATCTTCAATATGCCTTCAATCAGTCAAAGGAGAAAATAATATGGAAACTCTAAAAATGAACTATCACCTTAAACTTCAAGAAATGTGTGATTGCTATTTGGAGACGGATTTTCTGGCTGAACTTCAACACATGGCTGCAAATCAAAGCGCTGACCTCGATGAAGATGCAATCAAATATCTTTCCCTTGCAATTATGCATACCATTACGGAACAGGCAGAAAAACTTTCTTTTAAAAAGAAAGGAGATAATATAGCCGTGTCGGTTAAAAATGATGAGAAGATCAACCTGCCAGCTCCTACATACGAGGTTTTTGGTAAAATTACTGAAATTATACGTTCAATCCTCCATATTGAAGAAGATAAGGGAGAGACAGATTTATCCCTTGGGCTGCGATCCGGTGATGTTACTTTAGGTGTAAAGGTGAAACGGGGAGAGGATAAAGAAACCGTTAAAATTAAATTCCCCCGATAGCACAGGCTCAATCAATGACGACAGATCGCCTTGGCGTATTCAGTATGCGGGCTAAATTAATCCTGGCCTCAGGATCCCCAAGGAGATACCGTTTACTCAAAGAGCTTGGGCTTGATTTTGAGGTCAGAACAGCTTCTATTAATGAAAAACCACTGGAAAACGAACAACCAGAGGAGTTCGTCAAACGCACATCACTTGAAAAGGCCCTTGCAGTGTCAGAACATAGCCAGGATACCTGGGTCCTGGGGGCGGACACCATCGTTGTTCTCGATAATAGAATCCTTGGGAAACCAAGAGACAGACAAGATGCGGTGAGACTGCTTACTCTTCTTGCCGGTCGATCTCATGATGTGCTCACCGGTTTCAGCCTATGCAGAAAAGAAAGCACACAGTTTATTACCAAAATTGTCGTTACCCGAGTGCAATTTATCCCATTTACTTCAGAAATAGCCAATGCCTATGTGCAGAACGGAGAACCAATGGACAAAGCGGGAGCTTATGGTATTCAGGGCATTGGTGGTTTTCTGGTAAAAAAAATAAACGGCTCATACAGCAATGTAGTCGGTTTGCCCCTGGCTGAAGTGGTGGAGGAGTTGCTCCGCCATGATATTATTGCCGTTATCCCCTCATAATTCTGGTCGAACCGGAATTATAATACTTAGCTTTCCTGATATTAAAAACAAGCTGAGCACATTACCATGTAATGGCCTGATTTGACTCCTCAAAAGCAACCACAAAATTAATTTATTATTTGAAGGCACAGGAGGTTTATTTTGATACCCAGTTTCATGGGAATAAAATAACTTGTTAGCCTTAACCCCATTCAAGCTGGCAATGAAGTGATGCTTTCAGCACATATAAGAAAAAAGAAGAATGGGTCGTTATATAATGGCGAGTGAGTAATGGATGGGGAAACAAAACCTTACTTGCCAAAATAAGAACATTCCCATGTGTCTGCTATAATCATTAATTCTGAACCAGCAAGCCCCTTTTGTGACCAATGATATATTCTTATGACTTAATATGAGGCGAATCTGGTTTTTCTTTTATTCAAAAGAACTTACTTTCAGTTTTCTTGCATAGGTATCCATCTTACACCTGATAGAAAATACTATTGGGTAAGATTTTGTCATTTGGCAAGATATTTAAAAGAACGCTACGAATATTAACATAAACGCATGAAAACAATATGTCTTTTAACTTGTATAACTGTTTTTGGATGGATTGGGTGGTGGCTGGGCGATAGATTTGGTTTAATGACAGCCTACCTGATCGGTTTTATTGGCAGTTTAATAGGTGTTTATGTGGGCTATCGTATCAATAGAGATTACATGATTTGATGGTTGCCATCAGAAAGGGAGTACTATTTTCTTGGGATGAAAAACTTTCATGTTGGCAAGTTATTTACTACGTGTAGTGGCAAGACATTAGGCAATAAGGTGACCCCTTAACCTCCCAGCGAATATCATTTCCCATCATCACTCATAATTTTCAAGAATCGGCACTTAAAAACATTTTATCCTCTTATGATTCGTTTCTGAGCATTTGGGGTAGTAGTTATTTTCTACTCTAAAAGTAGTACTTTTTGTTTTCAGGATTAGAAAAAAATACTCCTTTGGGAGTATTGTATTAGATTCAATATTATGCTATGTGGAAAGATCAGAAAATTATTTTTTTATCATCTACTTATGATCTCATACTAAACCTCTTCTGGTAATTTAACCATGAAAAGAGATCGTCTAAAAATGCTTGATTAAAGCCTCCGCATGGATAGTTTATCCCATCGAGGGCTTTTGTGTTTTCTTAGCTCCGAAAAAATGCAAATGCGGAGTGATCCTGGAATAAGTTGGTTAATTGTTGATTGTGTATAATTTAGATATACATAGGCTCGGTTTTTTTGGGTAAACAAAAATAAAATATTCAATCGAGGTCCAAAATGAAGAGTAAATGTTTATTGTTTCTCTGTCTGACCTTTAGCACTTTTCACCTTAGTGTGTTCTATAACGAGGCACGAGCTTCCATGATCAATTTTGACAGTTTAGAGCCTGGCATTAACGCAGGAAATGTATTAGCTGGCTCAGGAGTTACATTCACATCGGGTCTTATCCCAAATGAGCTTCCAGATAACGGTGAGATCACCTTGTCTAGTCCTGTTTCTCAATTTGTTATTATTAATAACGAGAATGCTATCTCACCCCCAAACTTTGCAACGGGGACTGCAGGTAATATTGATCTCCTGATGTCTTTCGCAATCCCAGTGACTTCAGTGGCTCTAACTTCCGATGATGATGCTAATGAAAGCGAAGATATAATTCGCCTGCTCGCATTGGCACCGACAGGTAATCCATACGAGTTCACTGTGTTGGCAATCGACGAAGCTTACGATTCCGCTGTTAGCCCACCAGATAACCTTTTATCAGTGAGTCTCGGTGGTGCTGAATCATTTGGATATGCTCTGTTTCAAACCACGACCGGGCCTGAGGGTTTTGACGATCTGACGTTTACTCCGGTACCCATTCCTTCTACACTGTTACTTCTTGGCTCTGGTCTATCAGCAGCATTTGCATTTAGGCGAAAGAGGCTACTTAGGAAGATGTGAAAGGAGCTCTATTGAAGCAATAGGGGATCGTCCAAAAAATTATAATAAAATCGCCGAACCCTTAGAAGGCCTCCCCTTGTCAAGAGGTAAAAAATTCCGTTAACGGGAAAGACTGTTTTCCCGTTTTTATGTTGGTAACACATTGGAGGGAATTATCGGGAGCCATATAATTGATGGTGGCAAGCAGCCTTATCCTGCATCTTAAAATATCGCTAAATGTTTTTGTGAAAATGGACGAAAAATTGATGAGTAACTAAATCCATTATAGAAGTTTAATGGTTGGTTGTGGGTATTTCGCAAAGACATTGAAATTGAAGCAACAATGGAAAACCTTGTTGCGTTCTTGTCTCTTCCTTCTTTCGAATCCGCTGATTACCTTGTTATAAACAAACAAGAAAAATAGGATGCGATGGGGCTAATACAGAAAATTCATCGGCACGCTGCCATTGCTGGCGGAAACTTCGATGGCATGTTCAAGGATATAGAAATTCCGCCACTTCCAACAGCGATCAACCGTTTATTTCATGAAATTAATAAACCGGACCCGGATATAAATCGGTTAGTTCAATTGATATCCTCGGAAACCGGACTTGCTGCTAAAGTTATAAAGACCGTTAATTCCGCTTTATATTCTCTACCTATGCCGGTAGCTGATATTAAACGCGCGGTGACCGTGTTGGGATTTAATAATATTCGCTCAATGACGCTTGCTTATGCGACTATAGAGGCAATTCCAAAACCTGATGGGAATCTATTTGACCACGAAGCGTTCTGGACGGATTCCCTTTTGCGAGCGTTCATGTCACGCACTTTTGCTGAGACGCAATGTGTCGGCCAGGCGGAGGAGGCTTTTACAGTTTCTCTTTTAGCTGATGTGGCGCTTCCGGTCTTATTAAGCTCTTGGGCGGAATATTATGAATCAGTGATTTATAAATGGCGCCGGAGTTCAAAACGTTTATCCGAGATCGAACGTGAACAGTTCGGATGGGACCATGCCCAAGCAGGAGCATGGATTGTTCAATCGTGGGGATTTCCAACTGAAACCGTCTGTTTTTTAGGAGCACATACCCTTCCAATACACACACTTAAAAAACATGAACTTAGGGATACGATCATAATCCCTATCGCAATTGCGGCACGTTCACCCAGTGTCCTCAGGGATGGTCCTGAAAAACCTCAGCTCCTCTATAAATACGCCACTGATTATCTATCGATATCAGGCCAAAATTATATCGACAAAATCAAAACGATTCAAAAATATTTTGAAGAAATATTGAGCCTTTTCAATCTTAATAATCAACGATCAGACAAAATTTTTACCTATCTGCTGGAAGCAGCGTCTAAAAAAAAACAGGGCCCAGAATGAAATACGAGCAGATGAATAGCCCCCAACAAAGCCTTTTGTTTAAAGTCATCGCTTTTTTCTCCAGATTGCAGCTTCGTTATCTTGTCAGCAGATTGGGCAACCTACGAATTCTATCCGTCCTATTCGTGTTTTCAGCAGGAGTGACTGCCCTCGGCATTATCACAATTATCGCTTATCTAACCAAACTTCCTTTACTCTTCCCGCCTCTCGGCCCATCAGCATTTATTCTTTTCCATACGCCTTTGGCTCAAAATGCCTGCCCGCGCAATGTTATTCTATCGCATTCGATAGCTGTTATTGCCGGTCTATTTGCAATCTGGTTTGTTGGAACTACTGGCATGCATGTCCCCAGTGAAGAAATTGCAGCTTTGAATTGGGGGCGGGTTGCGACAATCGCCTTGTCGGTCGGCATTATTAGCATTGCGATGGTGGTTTTTAATTGCGTGCATCCACCGGCGGCGGCAACAGCCTTAATAGCAGCGATGGGCTATCTGGAGAATTTCGTGCAGGTTACAGGTTTAATCGGCGCTGTTATACTTTTGGTTTTGGAAGGTGTTTTTTTGAACCGTTTTTTGGGAGGGTTGCCATATCCACTCTGGGGGTTTGACCCGGCTGTCGTAAAAAACTTCAGCGAACTTGCCGGTGTTCCTGAGAGTAGAATTACTTTCTGGCAAAAACTTGCTGTTAAAACATTTGAAAAACGCTGAAAGCACAGAGTGAAAGATCAGATGAGCGCGTCACAAAATATCTGAAGGCGAGAGCGGGAAAAGGACAAGGGGACGCTGGTTCTATAACAACTTAAATTTAAATTTAATTTCTGTATCCATCCGGCATTAGTCTGTCATTACCAAGAGCATTGATATCTAATATCAATATGGAATGCTACTATTCAACTCATAGATCAACATAACCCATTCTACACAAAAAAGCGTGTAATCCCAAAACCCACCGTATATAATGATCAGCTCGCTTTACTTTTATAAAAATCCCCAAATTGTTTTGTAAACATCTGAAATTGTTTCTCAATCCCATTTGGCCACAAGTTTATGCCAATAGATCACAGGAATGCTCACCGGAACCTCACCGCTTATTTATCACCCTAACCAGAGAATCGGATAATCGACAAACCCACCTAGGGAACTATTCAAGTTAGATATACGCAACTATCCAGTTTTCCAGGGTCAGAAGCGCTCTTGCAGAGTAATGCTCTCCCCTATATCTCTTAGGCATCTTTCTGCCAAGGGAAGGAAACAGACCGAAATTTATATTTGACGGCTGGAAACGCTTCGGAACGGTTTCAGTTAAATGAACAATTAGTGATCCGATTGCCGTTTCTTTCGGAGGCACTACAGGTGCCATTTCCCTCAATATGCGCGATGCATTTATTCCGGCCAGGAGACCCATTGCCGTTGACTCCACATATCCTTCCACTCCTGAAAGCTGACCGGCCAATAAAAGATCAGGCCTATTTCTTACCTGGAGAGTGGGGAGCAGAAGTTCCGGGGCACATACAAAAGTATTTCTGTGTATACTGCCCAGCCTGACAAATTCCGCTCTCTCCATCCCCGGAATCATTCGAAAAACACGTTTCTGTTCCGGATAGGTTAATTTTGTCTGGAATCCCACCATGTTATAGAGGGTTCCCTCGCTGTTTTCCTTTCTAAGCTGGACAACAGCATGAGGATCTTTTCCCGTCTGCGAATCCGGCAAACCTACCGGTTTCATAGGACCGTAACGCAGAGTATCATCACCCCGCTCCATCATAACTTCAATAGGAAGGCAACCTTCGAAATATTTAGCTTGCTCAAAATCTTTCAGAGGTACCTTCCTGGCTTCTTTCATAGCGAAAAGAAAGAGCTGGTATTGATGTTCATCCATTGGACAGTTCAGATAATCACCAGGCCCCTCATCATAGCGGGAAGCTTGATAAACAATATTATAATCCAAGGACTCTGCATCAATGATCGGTGCAATGGCATCATAAAAGGCGAGATGCTCCTTGCCGGTCAGCTGCACCAGTGATTCAGTCATGGAGGCTGATGTTAGCGGCCCGGTTGCAAGGATCACTGCCGGGATATCTTCAGATGGTAAAGGGATATTTTGTACTTCTTGCCGTATGACGGTGATATGATCATGCTCTTCAATCCGTCTGGTGATAAATTCTGCAAATTTTTCGCGATCAACGGCCAGGGCTTTGCCAGCCGGAACACGTGTTTGATCAGCAGCCTGCATGATAAGTGAATCCAGCCGCCGCATCTCCTCTTTCAGCAGGCCAACAGCAGATTTATTGTCATCAGAACGCAAGGAATTACTACAGACCAACTCAGCAAGCTTATCAGACTTATGTGCCGGACTGTGGATATGGGGTTTCATTTCATACAATCGAACAACCACCCCTCTTTTTGCGGCTTGCCAGGCAGCCTCGCAGCCTGCCAACCCGCCGCCGATAATCATTATTGTATTATTCATATGAATGCATGAACTTCTAAAAAGTAAGAATAGCTTTAGAGAATAGTGAGTTTATCGGGATAACTGTAATTCTTCATGGAAGGGGTCGCGCCGGATTGAGATGCCACATATCCTCCGCGGTGATTCGCCCGGGCCAAACATTCGCTCCAGGTTCTTTTGAGAATAAAACTTTCAATAAAGGAAGCAAAAAAAGCATCGCCGGCGCCAACAGTATCATCAACGGCAACCGTCACCCCAGGGTGTTCAAAAAAACCATCTCTGCTCATCAGCCATGCACCTTTTTCACCTTCAGTGACTAAAACAACCTGCAGGTCAAATCGATCTACCAGGTCTTTGGCAATTTCTTTTTTCTGTTTAGATTGTATTTCTGCCCATTCAGCGACCACATATATTTCTTTTTCATTCATTTTGACGATATCGGCTGCACCAAGTGATGCAAGCACAAGATTTTTTGTTGTAGAGGGAGGCCTCAGGTTTACATCATAAAATCGGCACACGGCCTTTTCCCAAAGGCTGCGGATCGCTGACTTAGAAATTTTGTTCCTCTGGGCCAAAGTGCCAAAAACAAACAAATACGGTTTATCTCCGACAATTTTCGCCGCCTCGACAGCATCAATAGCATCCCAGGCAGCCGGTTCTACAATATCAAAATGAGGCTCATTTTTCTCATCAACGGAGACTATCACCTGACCGGTTGGAAGTTTTTCATCCTCTTGGATGCCATTTGTTAGTAGTCCAAGCCCTTTGATATGTTCTCTCGTCTGTTCACCCAAAGGATCAGATCCTACCCTGGTTATTATCTGGACGGGAAACCCAAACGAATGGAGATGATAGGCAACATTCACAGGCGCTCCACCAAGCACTTGTTTGTCACCAAAAATATCCCAAACCACCTCACCAATTGAGATAATGGTCTCAGTTACTTTCTGCTTCATTTTTCATTCTTTAACTGCTAATCTTGATTGATTTGTAAAAGATCATAATGCTTTTTTATGAGAAAATTATGAGGTCACTAGATACAGCCTTAATTTTTCAATTTTCATTCTTCACTTTTCAATCTTTAATTACCGTATTTCATCTGCCCTGGCCTTGAAGAAGAGTTGATAAAGCAGACTGCTGTATTCATTTAAGCCTGATTTTGCAACATTGGAGGTTGAATACTTCCAGAAACCATAAACCTTAGCAAGACGTGTAAGTCGCCGACAATACAGTTCCCAGGTAAAATGATTCTGTGCCCGCGCCAGCCCCTGCTTGGAAAATTTCTGCCAATACTCAGAATCAGTTTTACAGGTTTCTAAAAAAGCAGCAATCTTATCGCACATTGCCTCAGGGGCAGTTGGGTTTATTAAAAAACCACTTATTTCATCTTCAATTATTTCCTGAGGCCCACCGAACTCGGTAGCAAAAACCGGCAAACCGCTGTGCATCGCCTCTAATATAGTCAAACCAAATGCCTCAAATAAGGCTGGTTGCACAAAAACCCCCTGTTTATCTGCTATTATGCGATATGCTTCACCTGTGTCTTCTTTGGACAACAGTTTTCCTACCCAACGTACATGACCATTCAGATCATACTGTTGCATAATTTCATGCATCTTACGAATTTCAGCCGCCTCTTCATCATCATTGGAATGTTCCGGATTGAGACTGCTGCCAATAACTACCAGATTGGCAAGCTCCCGAAGTGATTCACTCCTGGCATATGCTTCCACCAGACCGGTCAAATTTTTGATCCTGTCCAGGCGGGCAATAGTAAAAATGGGCTTTCGATCTTCATTTGCCAATCTTCCGCAGCACTCAGGACCTTCGCAGTTGAAAAGAAAATCCATCAAGCCTTCTGTTCGTTTTTTTTCTCTCCGCTTCTCCTCAAAATAGGGGAAAAAAATCTCTGTACTGACCCCGGGAGGAATAACATTAAAACGGGGGTGAAAAAGATTAATTCCGTTATTCACCTGAAGCAAACCCGGCATTATGAAAAACTGATATGACTCGTACTGGCCAATAGAATCTGAAGTTCCGGTAATTTCCTGTCTGGTACTGGTAATAATAAAATCAGCAAGGTTCATTGATATCATATCAGCCATGAACTGTACTGAAAAATGATATTCATCTTCAAAGTCTTCCCAATATAGGTCACTGAACAGGTATTTTGATTTTTCTAGGGCATGGGCGATGGTGCATTGGATAACACCGAGATTCCTGGAGAGCATAGTGGCTACCAGATTACCATCAGAATAATTGCCAACCAGGAGATCCGGGCGACTGTCCAGTTCGCTTAGAATTTCCTTCTGCGCATCTGCAGCAAATTGATCAAGATAAGGCCACATACGAAACCTGGAAATCCAATGCGGTACTATATTCCCGTCTGGATACCTGAATGGAACTCTGAGTATATAAACGTTTTCCGTATCCAAAACTTTTTCAAGTCTCTGATCAGAGGTAGTCCCCTCATTTTCAGGGATTAACCGGGTGACAATTAGAACCCTGGGAGTAATATCCAAGCCCGCCAATTCAAAATCCGTAACAAGGTAGCGTTCAAGGGCCTTTGCCTGGTCCAGGATATAAACAACCTGACCACCGGTATCCGGCCTGCCCAGCACATCATGCTGCCCAAACCACCCATGGGGTGAAATAAGGACCACTTTTGAAATCATAGGAATTCGGGAGAGAAATTCCTTCAGAGTCTCTTCATTTGGTTGCTCCAGAATATCCTGCAAAAGCTGCATGGTCTCCAGAATACGTTCTGCATTATTCCCCCAGCCTTCAAGAAATCCCATGGTTTTAAGCTTGGTTTTCAACCGTTTCAGGTCATCGGGACAGTCGCAACGCTCAAGGAAATCAACCGCGTCTTCCAGAGAACTCTCTAATTCCTGAATATTATGTATAATAGCGGCATCTAAAAGAAGCTGCCTGCCATGAAGATGATGTAATTTCAGAAATTCATACAGAGTTCTGTTCCATTTCCCTGGACGCTGGGATAGGTTTGAGGTCATATAACGATTGAGGTGTTTGATTCCATACCCAATGGTATCAGGATCCCTTAAGTTCGGGCCATAATCATAGAAAGGAGTGAGGTTGATTTCCACTGCCCTGTGATTCTCTGGAAGATCCGGTCTCATCAGCTTCTCCTTGATTGCTAGAAACTCTCTGGTGGAAACTTCCTCAAGTGCAACTGCATTATGCTGCAAAACATAAATCCTGCAGCTTGCCCGTCGATGTCGATAGACAAGAATCAGCCTTTCCCCGAGATGAAGGATTTCCTGTACCTTACTTAAAAATCGGAGGCTGCTTGGCAGGTTTTCAAGAAATTTGGTGTTTTTTTTATTCTTTCCTTTTTTCCTGTTAATTTCAGCTAAATAATTCTGAAAGGCAAGCAGGATGTCATTGTGGAGGAGTATTGAATGGGAAGATGGCGGCTCAAGGGAAAATAAAAAATCTTTTAAATAGGGTATTTCCGGATCGTCAATATAGCTTGTCAGTCCTTTTTTCATGCGCAACTCTCTGAAATGTTCCTGTTATGGTCAGACATCAAAATTAATCTCAAAATTCAGACGATGAGTATAAAACAATTACCTCATAAATATCAAGGTGTTGCATCTTTAAAAATTATCGGCTTTCACACATGATATTTTTAGGAAAGAATCCCCTCTCCATCATATCTTTTGTGGACTTTGCTTCATAATGCTTCATATCTTAATCTAATCAACGTTTCAGGAATTTATAATGTCTGATGCCATCAATTATACCTGCTGCATACTCCTGCTTGCTGAAAAATATTCTGCGCCTTCCTTTGAGGTGTTCAAGCTCCTTACTGAAATTACCTACCACCAAACCACATGTATCACCACGGAGCATATCCTCATCATTTCCTGAATCGCCGCATACCATAATATTGCGCATGGGTATTTCCCATTTATAACTTAAGTAACGAATTGCTTTTCCCTTTGAAGCCCGATAGGAAAGGATATCCAGAAACTGACTATGGGAAAAAATTAAGTGATATCGTAACTTTCTGGCCTGCAGGATTCTATGGACTTTGGTGAGATAGTCAGGGTCATCTTTCATATAATAACTGATTTTGAAACGCCTCTGGCTTTCCGGTTCCTGAAGATCAAGAAAATCAAGTTTAGCCAATTCCTTGTTAATAAGATGCGGTTTCCATTGATGGGTCAAATGCTGCTGCCAACCGCGGTCACGGGACATTCGCGGTCCATAATATATTTCCGTACCAACTGCGCAGATAATTATGTCAGGGATAGGTATGTCTTTCTTACGTAAAACCTTAATTGTTGACTCCAGGCATCGGCCAGTAGCCACTCCCCAGCCAAGTGTGTCTTTATTTTCTTTCAGTAACGCTAATAAATCAGTAAGTGCTTCATCATCACCAACCAAGGTGTTATCTATATCGCTGATCAACAACTTATTTAGACTGGTTAGTCGTTTGCCGACAGCCATGGTTTCGGTGCGGCCCTTCTTGCGGTCGATATCCGGCATATCTGATAAGGCTTTATTATACATATCGACAGTATGGTGGCTATGAGAATCCCAGGAATAATAATCACGGACACCATTTATCCCATTCTGGGAATATTTTGCCCATAAGTCCTTATCCACTAAAATCTTTTTAATGGCGGTGGAGATTTCACTCGATTCAACCGGATTGACCAGTATCCCGTTTTTGCAGTTTTTAATGATGTCTGTTGGGCCACCATCCTCAGTTGCTACTATGGGAACTCCGCAGGAGGCTGCCTCAATCAAAGTGAGCCCAAAGGGTTCTACAAGCGCAGGATTAACAAAAACGCCATTGCTTTCGGCGCACAAACGATAAAGCTCCGGAACTTCCCTTAAAAAATCATGTTTTTTGGGTATTGCCAATTTGCCATACAGATCATATCTATCCATAAGAAGAAGCATTTCGGTTAACACATTCCTCTCATTCTCTCCCATTCCGGCGATATTTCTTCGGATACCGGCAAATATCGCCAAATTAGCAATGGCCTGCAGGTCCTTATCTTCGCCATAAGCAGTGATCAGGCCGGAAATATTTTTGCGCTGGTCAGGCCGACAAACCGCCAGGATAAATGGTTGCTGAGGATTCACCCAGAATCGATGCAGCTCAAACAATAAAGCCATGTGCGCCTGCTTTGACTGTTCATCATTAACATATTCCAACTTGCTATCATAATATGGATAAAAGGTCTCAATATCAATTCCAGGTGGAATTACTTCAAAAGTTCCCCTCGAGAAACTAAGATATAAACCATACTGTCTTTCGACCTCATGATTGGTGCTGGTGATAATAAGATTGGCCTCTCTGATTATTGTCTCTTCAACATTAATTCGATGGTCTATTCTATAACGCCGATTTATTTCAGTCTCAGTCAACCCCTCGGATTCGAGCTTGTTTTTTTTGTGCCTGCCCATGGAATGGCCTGTAAAGATAAAAGGCGTGCTGAACATTCCGGCAAGTTCCCTGGCAACCTGACCGGCATCGGCATAATGACCATGAAAAATATCAGGAACCCGACCGTTGACCTTAATGAATTTCAAGGTTTTATCGACAAATTCACCCAAATGGGGCCATAAAAGCTCCTTACGGATATATTTTTTACCTCCACATTGAATTCGCACGATTCGAGCCTTATCCGAGAGAGGCTCAATTTGCTGACCGTATGCCGTAGAAACAGTATTGTCTTCTATCAACCTGGTTACTAAATCAACCTGCTCAACACCAGGATGTTTCGCTAGAGCCATAGCAAGTTCAAGCACATATTTAACCTGACCGCCGGTATCAGCATCACGGCCTAATTCAGGTGCATCTCCCCGTATCAGGCCATGAATGCTGAATAGTTGAATATATAATCCATCTTTAGACATAAATCCCCCGACTTATTTAATTGAAAATTGAAGGTTGAAGATTGAATATTAATTCTTATACAAACTGTGACGGATGCAGCATGAAATTTCCACTGTTTTTGAGTGAGAGCTCAAGCTTAGAAATTTACCCGCGTAAGGAGCGGCCCCTAAGTTTTCTCACCAAACGGAGTGGAATGACTTTTTAAAACCATCAAAACTGGAAAATTACTATTAATGCTGCACCAACCGTATTGAATTCAAAAAACAAACAGAAATATTGAGACATAGCTAATCATTATTCATCGAAATAACAGATCCTACGTACGATGGAACCATTTTCTAATATCAGAAGCGTTAAACGTTTTAAACACAGGCCGACCGTGAGGGCAGTGGGAAAATATATCCGCTTCCTGCATCTGTTTTAACAGAGATGTAATTTCTTCACTGGCAAGCATGCGTCCGGCCTTAACAGCAGCTTTACAGGCCATCGACGCAAGAATTGCATCTATTCTGGATTCAGCGCTCATATCTGCTTTGTCCTCACGTTCATCTTGAAAAGAATCAAACTGATCAAATAATGACGTCATGATTTCCTCCGCGGATAGATGCGAAAGAATTACCGGCACAGCCTTTACTGCATAACTCTCTTCGCCAAACTCTTCTATTGTCACCCCGAGGGATTCAATGTTCTTTTGGTGTTTTTTTAATATTTGGACCTGCTGGAGGGTACACTCTATCATTTGGGGGAATAAAAGTGTCTGACTAGCCACTCGACTTTCAGCAAACTGATTTTTCAAACCTTCAAACAACAGACGCTCATGAACCGCGTGCTGATCTATGACAACAAGAGAATTTCCATGGGGAGTAATATGCTCACAAAGAATATATAAATCCATTAACTGACCAATAGGGGAAAATACCTCCTTTTTCGAGTCGGATTCATAAACAGTTGACGGGAAAGGAACAGTGGTCTCAATATTGTGCTGTACCGCTGGTATGGGTTTATCCTTTTGATATATATCCGGTTGTCCTGCCCGTTTCTTCTGCTTTCCCCAGTCGCCGACACCATAACTGGAAAAGGGTTCTGCCACCTTATGGTCTGTATCAAATCTATCAACCACCTGGTCCACCTGAAACTCTCTTGTTGGTTGCCACCCTGTCTCTTTCAATTCTTCGGCATCCGGTGCAAAAGATATTTCAGTTTCATCCTTAAAATCTTTGGTGACGATCTCGGAAGACCTGCCAAACAGAGAGAATTTCAATTGATCTTGATACTGTTCAATAGCCTGGCGAACAGCAAGAGCCACTATCTGGTGTATCACATTCGGCTTTTGAAACCGCACCTCCCATTTGGTAGGGTGGACATTCACATCAATTGATTCTGGGGGCAGAGAAAGAAATAATGCCCCAGCAGGTGACCTGCCTTTCAATAAAAACCCAGCAAGACCTTCACTCACTGCATGGATTATCATCCGATTCCTTACGGATCTGCCATTGACAAAGAGACGGAGTTTTGCTGCAGGTCCGACTATTTCATCCGGGGGTACAAGATATCCTTGAATTGTTACAGAATCATGGTCTGTAACTGCTGTTTCATCGCCGCCTGGAACCGCTGAGCTGTCAATCCGGATTAGCTGAGAATCGGGTTTGCGTCCCATGAGCCATTTAACCCTTTTTTCTAAGCCGTCTGTTTCCGGGAGAAGGGAAAATACTATGGAATTATTAACTGAATACGTTATCCCAAGTTCCGAATTTGCCAGACAATAATTCTTAACAATCTCTTCAATATGTCCAAGTTCGGTCCGGCGGGTTTTTAAAAATTTCTTCCGGGCCGGCATATTGCCGAACAGGTCTCTTACTTCCATGACAGTGCCACGACTGGAACCGATATCGTGCACTTTTACCATTTTGCCATAACGGACTTCCGCTCTCGTGCCAAGAGAATCTGCAGTCGGACGGGAAGTTATCACAAGTTTTGACACTGAAGCTATACTTGGGATCGCTTCTCCCCTAAACCCCAAAGTGTTTATACCAATAAGATTCTTGTTCCCCTGAGAGGAATCAGTTAATTTGCTGGTAGCGTGACGTTCAAGACAGAGCAGGACATCATCCTGATCCATTCCTTCGCCATTATCAATGACCCTGATCAGTCGAGTTCCGTCATCATCAATCTGGATTGAAATCTGACTGGCTTTCGCATCAATTGAATTCTCAAGAAATTCCTTGACTACCGAGGCAGGACGTTCTATGACCTCACCTGCTGCAATTTGATTGGCAATATGTTCGGAGAGGATTTTAATTTTAGACAAAATAATCTCCGGAGATAAAATAATTTACCGAGATTAGGACTTCTGAAAGTAAGATAATGCAGTTTTCCCTGCCGCATCGACAAAAAGCTTACCATTTCCTCATAGTATTGACAAGGCGGGAGAAATATGAGGTTTCTACTATCATTAAAGATGCCTTAGAGTAACAGCATATGTCACCTGATCAAACAAAAATTCCTCTGCTTCTAGGCAGGACCAAACGTTCTCGAAAAAACAAAAACAAAACCTGGACTCATCTGCATTGCATAGGTTTTCTTCTCTTTGTTGCCTTTCTTCTAAGTGCGTTCATTGGTGGTGTGCTTAACCTTTTTGTTCTACTCGATATCCCGGATATACGTTCCATTGAGAGTTACCAGCCGAGTCTTACAACACAGGTGCTTGATGATCAGAGCCAGGTGATTGCACAATTTTTCAGTGAAAACCGCTTGTTTATATCCCAGGATGAGATACCTAAGTTACTTGGCAAAGCCTTTATTGCCGCTGAAGATGCGCGTTTCTACCATCATCCTGGTGTTGATTACTGGTCCATTCTCCGCGCCGCTATCCACAATGTAAAGGTCGGCGGCCGTGGACAGGGCGGTAGTACGATAACACAGCAGGTGACTCGATCTCTTTTACTTACACGCAAAAAACTCTACTCCCGAAAAATAAAAGAAGCTATTCTGGCCTATCGTATTGACTCTCTCTTGTCCAAAGATGAAATACTGTCCATATACCTGAACCACATCTATCTGGGTGAAGGCGCATACGGGGTTGGCGCAGCGGCTCGAACATATTTCGGTAAACTGATTGATGATCTGTCCATTGCCGAGATCGCTCTTCTGGCAGGACTTCCAAAAGCGCCTAGTCACTATTCCCCGTTTAAAGACATGGAACTGGCCAAAAAAAGGCAGGCATATGTCCTCAACAGAATGGCAGAAGAAGGATACATAACCCCAACGACTGCCAGGAAAGCATACAAAGAACCTCTGAAACTTATTGAACGGAAAAATACTGCAGACTTTGCCTATTTTATTCAGCATGTGCGAAATTATGTTGAACGGAAATATGGAAAACAGATAGTCAAAACCGGAGGCCTTACCATACATACGACCCTTAACCGTACTATCCAGGCAGCAGCTGCCAAAGCAATTTCAAATGGAGTTAACAGGATAACCAAAAAGAAAATCAAAAAACGCCCTAATACCTCACCGCAGGGAAGTCTGGTTGCCATGGATTTGCATACCGGCAGGATCCTGGCAATGACCGGAGGGATCGATTTTTACAAAAGCCAGTTCAATCGGGCGACACAGGCAAAGAGACAGCCAGGATCAGCTTTCAAACCAATAATCTATGCGGCTGCAATTGAAAAAGGATTTACGCCTGCAACTGAAATAGATGACTCCCCACTGAGGCTTCCGGGTTCAAGCCCAGGCAAATTATGGGAACCCAAAAACTTTGATGGAAAATTCAATGGGCCGACCTCGCTTCGTGATGGACTGATATATTCGCGTAACATCATCACGATCAAATTGCTGCAGCAGATTGGAATAGATAGTGTAACCTCACTGGCAAAAAAACTTGGTATCAACTCGCCCCTGACGACAGATTTGTCATTGGCTCTCGGCTCAGCGGACGTAACTCTGCTGGATCTTACTGCTGCCTATAGTGCATTCGGTAATGGAGGAAAAACCTGCAAACCAATATTTATCACCAAAATAGTTGATAGTAGTGGTAAAATTCTCGAAGAAAACAAGCCGATTTCCAAGGATGTTATAAACAAAATCACAGCGTATCAAATTACCCTAATGCTGAAAGGGGCTATCGAGGAAGGCACCGGCAAAAAGGCCAAAGGACTGGGTATCCCGGCAGCAGGCAAAACAGGAACTACGGACAGATACATGGATGCATGGTTTATCGGCTATACTCCGGATATTGTCGCCGGAATTTGGATTGGTCATGACCAAATGAAGTCTCTGGGAACGGGAAAGACTGGAGGTAATTTAGCTGCACCGGTATGGCTGGATTTTATGAAAGGTATTATTGATACTACAGGACGGAATTCCCGCTTTCAGCTTCCTTATTAAAGAAATGCTAGGCCGTTACTGTATTCTTCAAAAAACTGATCAATTATTTTCTCTTTGTTGGTTTCAAAATTCGGAATTTCCTGCATGATATCCTGGGGATCTTCTTGTTCCCTTACTTCAAAATTGTAACTTTCAGAATCAGTAAGCAGAATGCCCATGTTTTCGATAAGCAGGTTGGCCAGGTAGACAATTTTGGAATGAAGACTGTCATCATCAACCTGATTCCTTACATGATGTCGGCCAACAGGGATGCAAACGTTTTCCGGCAAACCCCAACGTTCCAGCAAGGCCATCCCCACCTTAGCATGATTGGTATGAAGAATATAGTTTTCAAAGTCAATAAAGCTCATCTCCTCATCAGGGATATCTTGATTGTAAATCTCTTTCCAAAGCGGACGATCAAGGATTACTTTTCCCACGTCATGGAGAAGGGCAGAAGTATATAGAGTAGCGTTCGCACTCGCATTAGCAAATTTCCCTATAATGGAAGCAAGAACAGCGGTGGCATATGAGTGACGCCATAGAGCGCCAGATTCCAAACCATACGCCTCTTTGGGTGGTCTTAGGATTGCAGCGGAAGCACTGGTTATGGCTATCAACTTAATGTTTTCAAGGCCCAGCCTGACAATTATATCTTTAATGGAACCTATCTGTTTCATATGGCCGAAGAAAACAGAATTGGCCATTTTCAGCATGTTTGCGGTAAGATTTGGATCTCTTTCTATTTTTGCTGCCAGTTTCTTGAAATTACAGTCAACATCCTGAGCTATAGTAAGAACCTCAAGGGCTATTTCCGGACATGGCGGCAGTTCTGTAACATTTTTTATGTATTCCTGTTCAATATTCATAGCTTCTCCGGAAAAACCCCTCTTGCACTCTACGATTTAATCCAACCTTCTCAACCAAACAAGAAACGTATTCAACAGCATCTATCTTAAATGACTCGGCTTTATGACTTGTATAAATTGATTAGGAATCAACATGTTACGAAAACCAAAACTCCATGAATTTACATCAATGTTAAAAGTTCAATTACTGACTTATCAGTTATTCCAGATCTTTTATATCGGTCAACAATTATTATTCTTTATGGTTATCAGGAACATTACATCGGTTCAATCCCAATCATTTTTTATAGACATACCTTGTACCTGAGATGGCACGATGATTATGTTTTATGCAAAGTAAGTCGGGGAGATAAGCATTTTTATGCAAAGATTGCCGGCATCAGCCGTTTCAACCAGACGAGCAGTGAAGAAATATCTGAAAAATCTGAGGACATATAATGAAAAACTTCTTCTCCTTATTTATCATACTGCTATTGTTTTTTTTCTTCCACACTCCAGGGTTTGCTGCTTGGGATTTTTCAAACCATTCCATACCAATTGAAGATATACAATCGGGTGGCCCCCCGCGGGATGGTATCCCTGCACTCTTTTCTCCAAAATATGTGGCCGCGAAAGAGGCTTCCTTCATGAATGAGGAAGACATGATACTCGGACTCAATATAAAAGGTACTCAGAAGGCATATCCCCTTCGCATTCTCTCATGGCATGAACTGGTAAACGATCGTGTAGGAGATATAAATATTCTGGTAAGCTGGTGACCTCTCGCTTACACGGGCGCAGTTTACGCCCGGGATACCGGTGGTAAGGAACTTACATTTGGGGTCTCAGGACTGTTGTATAAAAGAAACCTCCTCATGTATGATCATCAAACCGAATCGCTCTGGCTTCAGGTCAAACGTGAGGCAGTTACCGGCCCAATGCTCGGATCCAGGCTCGACAAATATCCTTCAACACTTACTACATGGAAAAAATGGCGCAAACGATATCCAAAAACATCTGTGCTGTCGATTGATACCGGATTTAAAAGAAATTATACCATTGATCCTTATGCTTCATATTACAGCAAAAAGAAAAGGTTATTTTCATTTCTCGGTAAAGGAGATGAGCGGGATGAAAAATTTCTGATTATTGGTATTGAACAGAATGGAGTTGCCCGCGCTTATCGTTTGGAAGATGTAAGGAGACGGAAGGTAATTGAAGACAGGTTGGCGGCAAAAAAAGTAAAAATCACATTTGACGAACATACATACCAGGTAACTGTAAATAGTCCTGAAGGGCTGGCATTACCCCATATGACCACATACTGGTTTGTATGGAAAGGAATCTACCCTGATTCAGAACTCATTGGTTCTGGGCCACAATAACATGACCCTAAATATTTCTTAAAGCGGCAAACAAATATGCACGCCTTCAAGATTTGAGGCACTATCACCTGTCATGGAATTATGGCGACAATTCCAATCTCGATAAGAAGCTCGGGATACAATAACTTGGAAACGCCGACCCATTTTGCTGTTGGCGTATGATCTCCATATAATTCACTTCTTGCAGCCTCAGCCTCGATTGCAGCATCAAGATTCTTAGTATACACCGTCTCCTTGACAATATCTGAAACGTCAGCTCCATGAACTTCCAGCATCTGCCGGATATCTCCGAAAGTACTGTGAATTTTTTCTTTCATCTCATCTGCAGCCGAACTTTTATCGTTCTGTCCCCATCTCACTGCGCCCGTAATATAGAGAGTCCTGCCTACACGGACTGCCTGGGCATGTCCTATTTTTCTTTCAATTCTTTGAATTTGAGGCCCGGTTCTACCATCTTTAACCAATAAAGGTTCATACTCAGCAATTGCCTCCATTATCCTTCCCTCCTTTGGTTACTTTACCATTTCTGTTTTAATTTCATTTCAGTATGGAGAATTCAACTTTGAAAATTCACCTATTTCCTGACCTTCTCAGTTACGACTTTCCGTCAAAAGGTCCCTGCCATTTCCTGAGCCTTAGCAATTGCTGCTGTTTTCTTTTCCTTGGCAACATCAGGCCCACCCATCAGAGTTGGTTCAACAACAACGGTACGAATATCTTTGAATCCAATAAAACCCAGTACAAGTTCCAGATATTTTTTCTGGTGATCCATGAACTCGGCATCACTTCCTTGCGGATATTCTCCACCCCTTGAATATGCAACAAAGATAGATTTCCCGGTTACCAGACCGTTATATCCCTCTTCAGGTGAAAAGCTGAAAGTATATGTAGGCTGTATCAGGATATCCAGATACTGCTTCAAACGATATGGGATCCCAAAATTCCACATAGGAACGGCAAAAATGTATTTATCAAACATTTTGAATTCATTAATAATCTGTTCCACACTTCGCCAGGCTGCCAGTTCTTCATCGCTGTGCGACATCCCATGTAAAATTGTATATTTTGCTTGTACAGCAAGACCATCAAAGGATGGCAAATCTCTTGCAAAAATATCCAAGATTGTTATGTCATCATCGGGGTTTGTTTTTTTGTATGTATCGATAAATGCTTCAGCCACTGAAACGGAATAGGAACGATCACCTCGCGGAGATGCCTTGATAAATAATATTCTGTTCATTTTCTGATCCTTTCAGTAATTTGCTGTGATTTCATTTTAATTAACCGCAGTAACCTCCGGAAAGTCCATTTCCGGCTTAGTCAAAATATTTAAATAATTTTCAAATATGGTTAGGACAACATTGGCAACAATTTCATTTACCTCTTCATTTCTATAACCAGCTTTGCGCAACCGTTCAGTATCTTCATCCATAATCCACCCTTTATTTTCAACGACTTTTCGGGCAAACTGCAGTGCAACCTCAACCTTTCTGTCGGGCGAGATACCTCGTCTACTGTCAAGTACATCCTCGTCATTCAAGCCGATTGCCTTACCTACTAATGTATGAGCGGCAAGGCAATATTTGCTTCCATTACATTGTGACACCAGAAGTGATAATTGTTTGCAAAGCTTTCTTTCCAGAAAGCCGCTTTCCAGGGCTGAACATAGTGATAAATAACCTTCGAGCACTGCTGGTGAAATTGCCATAGCCCGAAGAGAATTTGGAACCATGCCATACCTTTTCTGCACATTCTCCATCAATTCATGCTTTCTGACTGACCTGAGATTTGAATTACCGTTGCTCAATTTCTCACCTTTATCTTTAATCTCAATTAATTACCTCTCAAAAATTTCATTCTGTCATACTCTCACTTATCATCAGATAATTAAACGCTTCATATGTGCTCCATGAACTTCAACATCTGTGCCAACTATTTCTGAAATATACATTTGCCTGATAGCTCTGGTTTAGAGCATTATGAAGGAAAATCCATGCACAACATTATTTTGTTGTTAACAATATTTTGTTGTCGATCAACAAAATATTGTGTATTTTCCCCGTATGTCTTTTGAGGATGAATATAAGCCGGATTTTTCGTCTCTCCATTCCCTATTGCTGGATATGGCTTTGGAAAGGTCAATAGATCTTCTGCTGCAAAATATTGTGGATAGATTGGCCCAACGACCGCATATAGCAATGGCTCGTATTTGGCTTACCCAATCAGGTGACATTTGTTCCCAATGTTTAATGCATAAAAAATGCCCTGATCAATCTTACTGTCTTCACCTGATGGCAAGCAGTAGAAGCCCTCTGTCCTTCACAAATAGTAGTCCTGTCAATGATACAAAAAGATTTCAACGTATACCGATTGGTGTTGATGAAATAGGTGAAATTGCATCCACAGGCAAAACCCTAGAATGTAGAAACCTACCAAATGATACTGAATCGATTGGTGGTTCCAATTGGGTTAAGGATGAGAAAGTTACCGGCATCTGTGGGTTGCCGCTAAGATATAAATGGGTGGTTCTCGGTGTGCTTGCTGTCTACACTCGATTACCGCTCTCCCAGGAAGAAACCGTCTGGCTGCGGATGATTGCCAACCACGCTGGAATTTCCATCGCCAACACTCGAGCTTTTGAAGAAATTGAACAGCTGAAAAAGCAACTCGAACTTGAAAATACTTATCTCAGGGAGGAACTTGACGAGGCCAAGGCCTATGGTGACATTGTCGGCCAAAGTCCACCGCTGCTGAATGTCCTGAAACAAATCGAACTGGTTGCATCCACAAATGCTAACGTCCTGATTCTTGGTGACTCTGGCACCGGTAAAGAACTTGTGGCAAGAGAAATTCATAAACTCAGTCTGCGCCGCGATCGACCAATGATTAAAGTCAATTGTGCTTCCATTCCCCGGGAACTTTATGAGAGTGAATTTTTTGGGCATGTAAAAGGCGCATTTACAGGAGCAATCAATGATCGCATTGGACGTTTTGAGGCTGCCAATGGTGGAACTCTCTTTCTTGACGAGGTTGGCGAAATTCCTTTAGAACTTCAAAGTAAACTCTTGAGAGTCTTGCAAGAAGGGCAATATGAGCGGGTTGGCGAGGAAACCACCAGACAGGTTGATGTCAGAATCATAGCTTCCACCAATAAAAACATGCTGGGGGAGGTTGAGGCGAAACGCTTCAGGCAGGACCTTTTTTACCGGCTCAATGTCTTTCCAATAAAAATACTACCTCTCTGCAAACGCAAAGAGGATATTCCTCTGTTAGCGACACACTTAGTAAAATTGATCGCTGGTAAAATGGATAGGCCGGCGCCGAGACTGACTCAAGCAAATCTTATTGAGTTACAAACATACGACTGGCCGGGCAATGTAAGGGAGTTACAGAATATTATCGAACGGGCAGTTATTACTTCCAGATCAGGTTTACTCCAGTTTGACATCCCTAAACCTCAGTATCAACCGCTAATGCGACCGGAACATTCTCTCAAAAAAAACAATCATCAACACATTTTATCAGAAATGGAAATGCGGCAAAAGGAACAGGAAAATATTCTTGCGGCTCTAACAAAATGTAATTGGAAAATTTATGGCGACAGAGGCGCATCGGAACTTTTAGGCATAAAACCAACAACTTTGAGTGCTCGTATCAAAAAAATGAGCCTAAAGAAGCCAATCTGACTTATACTATATGTTCAAATTTCCTGTCTATACCGCTCCCATGAATGAACTGCCACGCATCAGATCATGTCTTTCAATATCAAGGACTTGATTTACGTCCGACTATCGTCAACCGGTGTATGTTCCAGAAGTAACATCACCGCCACGACCGGTCCAGTTAGTATGAAAAAACTCGCCGCGCGGTTTATCAACCCGTTCATACGTATGCGCCCCGAAATAATCTCGCTGGGCCTGTAAAAGATTGGCTGGCAGACGATTTTGACGGTACCCGTCATAAAAAGCAAGAGCACTTGACATGGCCGGCAAAGGCACACCCTGCATTACTGCCAATGAAACTAC
>CAMYJP010000005.1 GCA_947258675.1 uncultured Desulfobulbaceae bacterium
GAGGTGGGTGGCACACGACCACCATGACAGCAATTATTCAATGGCATACCAGACTCTTCTTTCAAAAATTTCAATTCCAGCTGCAAATATTCATCGGATACCTACAGACCTGGAAGATCCTGAAACCGGAGCAAAGTCGTATGAATCAGCACTTCATGATTACTTTAATTTTGCTGCAGAAAATAAGAATACCGGTTTTGATATGATTTTATTAGGTATGGGAGAAGATGGGCACACCGCTTCTCTCTTTCCTTCATCCTCTGTAATTGAAATCGAAAATAAATGGGTGGCAGCAGTTGCTTCTCCTAGTGGTTCTCCGGCAGTCCCTCGCATTACTCTTACACTGTCGGCAATTAACAACGCCAGACATGTTCTTTTTCTTATTTCCGGAACTAAAAAACAAACCATACAGCGGGCTATCCTTAATAACCCTGTTTCCGCTGCCGATAAATATCCTGCTGCAAGGGTTCAACCAAAATCGAGCTTAAAATGGTTCATAGCTGATCAATAAAGGGGTTCCAGATTAAGATAGTGCTCTTTTTCCGACCAGAATACTTCTAATTTACTCATTACATATGAAATCAATAACAAACTGCTATGGTAGTAGAATCAACTTATGGTCATTTATTTTATTTATCACCCTTTTATGCATTTTGTCATTTAATATCTCCCCCACAGACGCAACCTTACCCGTCAGCGGGGTTTGCTCTCAATGTCACACTATGCATAATTCACAAAACAATGCCCTGATCGTTCAGGCGGGGGCCGGCTCTCTTTGGAACGGTTCCGGCCAACTGACCGGAGGGAGCGATACCAGTTCCCAGAAAAGTCTTTTAGTCACAGATTGTATAGGATGCCATTCCACAAACACAACTGATTCGATTGTTACTGTCGGCTCTTTGAGCATTCCAATTGTATTTAATACAGGAGGCTATCCGCCTCAGCCCCTGGCAGGTGGAAATTTTTATTACGTTTCTCTCGGGGCAGCCAGAGATGGATACGGACACAACGTGTATGGAATATCGGGGCAGGATGGTAATATCGCCGCACCGGCCCCTGGAGCTCCAGGAGCCTTGCCTCCAGCGACAACAATGGCTCCAAGCTGCACCCTGGAATGCCATGGTACATTGGCAGGGACAGGGCCCTATTTTTTCGGCGGTGGAAAAGGTGGCTGCGAAGGCTGTCACTTAAGAAGTTATGCTGTTAAACATCATGAAACCGCAAGTTCATTCAGATTCCTCCGGGGTCATACTTCCAACATGCTGAGACGGGTTGATGGGGTTCCCGATCCTAACTGGGAACAGACTCCAACATTGGCAAACTCAAACAAATACCAAGGTGGTGATGACGCAACCACATACAGCTATAATTTTGGCGCACTAAACCTGACACAATCCATTACAGATTTCTGTTCCGGGTGTCACGCTAATTTTCATGAAGAGATGGACAGTGGAAGCGTCTGGATCAGGCACCCTTCAGACTTTCTATTGCCTGAAGGAACTACTGAATATGCAGCATATAATCCAACAACTACCTACAGCAATATGGCGCCTGTTGCCTGGCTCAACCCTTCCAGTCCGCAAAGATCTGAGGCTGTTGTAATGTGTTTGTCATGCCACAGGGCTCATGGCAGCCAATATCCTGATATCCTCAGATGGGACTATGTGAATGACTGTGAAATACAAGATGCAACACCAGGAGATTGCGGTTGTTTCGTATGTCATACCACTAAAGATGATTAATCCATAAAATCTGCAAGAAAAACTCCACTCATAGCTGGGATAATTAACTGGATCGCCATGCGAGTAATGGCAGGTGGATGACAGAACGATCATCTTGGAACTTATCAAGGCCTCTTACAAAATCATTGATATGAAAGAATTTTGATATATTAAAGAGATGCAAAAAGACCCTATTCCAGCATCATAGAATATATGGTTGTCTAACGATTCCTCCTAAAGGGTATCAATAACATCCTTAAGCAATCTACCATCAGGAAGAGAAGCTGAAGGATTTACTTTCAGCAATTCGTTCCACACATTCATTGCTCCTTCCCGGTCTTTGAGATCAAAATTAAGCACTACTCCCTTATTGAATCTGGACTGTTCATGTTTTGGATCAATTTGAATAGCTTTATCAAAGGTTTCCAGTGCTATTTCAGGTTGACCATTTCGACGGTACATTACACCCAGATCAGTTAACACATTGGGATTATTGGGGCTTAGCGACAAAGATTTTTCATATGCATTAATGGCTTTTGGAAAGTTATCAGTATCAAAATATACATGTCCCAAACGTGTCCAAGCATCAGAATTATCAGGATTTGCGGCAACCTCTTTCTCAAGAGCAAGTATTGAACTCGCCTGCTGGGCTGAAATACCCCCCTGCTGAGTGGCCTGTTGTGCTGGACCGGTAGCCTGCCTCGCCTGATCTGACCCGGAAGAATACACGCTGTAAACAATCCCACCAAGAAATCCGGCTACCGCGGCTACAAGAGCAACTATAAGCATTGTCTCTTTCTTAACATATTGGCTGTTGTCCGAATTACTCATATTTTAAACCTCCAATGATATCATTATATTTTAAAACATCCCCATTAATCGCGCTTTTTATAAAACACAGGCATTATGTTTTCGATTGATCACTATAAATGATTGTCACTATACGGTCAATAATTTGCAATAATTTCCATGGCGAGTCTTTCCTTGCTGGCAATAACGTAACTAATAAAAATTACAAGATAAAAATACCATCTTAAACGCCGAAGAATATATTATTAAAACTGCAGTTCCTCTTCTGTCTCTTCCGCAGATCAAATAATACATTATTGACAGGTGTTAAATGCATCAAAATATAAACTATTGGCAGCCAACAGCCGAAAATATCATATGTATCAAATTATTATGATTATTAATTAATACTTAATAACTATACCGAAGGAATATCGAATGAACCAGGAAAACAACGACGGTTTGGAATTTGATGTTGCTGCAGATGATACCGCACAAAATCATTCTTCAACTGATGACAAATCACAATTAAAAAGATTGCTCCGTGAATCGTATCGACTTCCTGTGAAGACCCTGAAGTCTTTTAAAGTTCAAATCAATCAGATTGATTTCGTTCCTTTAAATCTTGTAGTAGGTGACCGGAGCGGGGTTGGAATAATGCTAGAAGATAAAATCTTATTTTCAGAGGGTGAACAGTTAAATAAGATACAACTTACTCTGGATGGAAAGGATATCTTTGCGCAGGGAAAGATACAACATATTTCACCCAATGGCGATGGGAATTATATCTGTGGAATTGAACTGTTGGATCTTGGTAAGAAAGATTCTGCTACTCTCAAAAAATTTAGCAAAAAGTGCTATTCAAAGCTGTTCAGTAAATAATAATCTACTAAAAATATGCGTTTTAACCTGATATCCCTAATGCAGTGTTTCGGAGCTAAATAGGGCAATGGCAAAAAACAAAAAGCAACAGGATGTGCTTGATGATCTGTTATGCGGCACTTGCTTGCTAGACGGTGATACGCCAACGGCTTATAAACAGTTGGCAGAATTGATATACCCTTTGGCCGACAGTATTATAGCTAAAAACAGTAAAAGGGTGTACACATCATCCCCACAATTTTTGCCTCATAAGAAAAAAAACAACTTTCACAATGAACAAAAAATTACCAAGAAAAAGGCGACCTATTACGTTTCGCTTGATGTACTTGACAGTCTCAGTGAGATAAAAACGCGTATCCGACAATTACTTCCTGACAAGGAAAAATCTAGGATATCAAAATCGAAACTTGTCGAATATGCTCTAAGGCTGATCCTGGCAGAATTTGAAACAAAAGAAAAAGAGAGTCTGATAATAAAACAAATTAACGGAAGACAGACAGAGGAATAAAAGAAACCAAGGTATTCGATCCTCTGTAATTGTTCTTAAACTGAGGAAAACAAATCACGATCAAATTGCAATTATTCAGGAAACATTCAATAATCCGGAGAATGTACGATGGTTATAATATGCCCCTCTTGTAAAAAACAACATACAATTGACGAAAGACTCATTCCGTCAAACGCTGCAATGGCTCGCTGTAAGAACTGTGGCAGACGTTTTCCTCTGCCAAAGCTTGCCTCTGCACGTTCAGAAATGAAAGTTGACCAGGGTGTTTCTTCTGATCAACAAAAGAAATCAAGAAAAATCGGTGTATCGATCAGCAAAGGTGGGGTTGGGAAAACTACAACTTCTGTTAACCTCTCTGCCGGTCTTGCCCTTGCAGGCTATAAGGTTCTGCTCATTGATACTGATACACAGGGGCAGGATAGCTTTGCACTCGGATTAAAACCCCAGGCTGGACTGACAGAGTTGGTTACCGAGGAGTTGTCTCCTGAGGAAGCCATTGTTAAGGCTAGAGAAAATTTATGGCTTTTAGCCGGCGGCAAATCACTTGCCGGCATAAAACGCCTCATCGACCGAAAGGACTATGGCGGTGAAAAAACCCTTGCTGAATCCTTGGCGCCGCTCGAGCTAAAATTTGATTATATTATTGTAGATACTTCGCCCGGTTGGGATCCTTTAACTGTGAATGTTTTATTTTTTGTCAACGAACTCCTCACCCCCGTTTCTCTGGAGATGATGACACTGCAGGGTCTTGTTGAATTCTTAAAAAGCATTTCCTCGATACAAAAATATCGCAAGGAAGTAGCATTAAAATATATTCTGCCCACCTTTTTGGACAACAGAATCAAACAATCAGGCGTAATTCTAGAAAAACTCGAACAGCTTTATGGTGAGCTGGTTTGCACCCCGGTTCGATATAATATTACGCTTTCTTCAGCCCCGGCCCATGGCAAAACTGTTTTTGAATTTGCACCTGGCTGTAACGGCGCCCAAGATTATCGTGAACTGGTAAGAAAAGTAACCGGGGAAAAGGACCTGTTCAAATAACCCGAAAAATCCAAAACCGGTTTTTTCCAGCTGGTTTAAAATGACAACTAAATTAATTCTGATTTATGCTAATTATAACGCTCTTAAATTATTTAGACTATCCAAACAAAAAGAAAGATCCATCCTCATGATTGTCTCCTGTCTCACGTGACATCCCCAAATGTATCTGGTTATTCGTAATTAGATTCCATTCATAACAAAACGTTTCCGGATGGATACTAATTAGCATATCTAACGGGGTACCGTATTTTATTCTGCCTATTTAAATCTTGACAAATTATCCAGCAAAGAATAAAGATACACCCAAATTTAAAATGAATCATTATTCAATATGGCATTGATCAATTAAAAAATAAAATTTAAAAAGGGGGTATTCATGAAGAAAAATCTAATTTTATGTTTGTCTGTTTTTGCCTTTGTTTTCAGCCTGGCCATTAGTAACGGTGTTGGTGTCGCTGCTGACCCGGGTCCAGCTGATATGGTTCTCAAAACTGCGGCAGGTAAAAAACCTGCGAACTTCCCGCACAAAACGCATCAGGATACGATTGCCTGTGCTGATTGCCACCATGGTAAAGATGCAGACGGAAAGCAAGTAGCAGGAACAGCCGACGGACCGTTCGATAAGTGT
Source organism: uncultured Desulfobulbaceae bacterium (assembly GCA_947258675.1). The sequence continues at coordinate 5,573 of CAMYJP010000005.1, forward strand.
GAAAGCTGCCATAATAAAGATATGGCTAATGTAAAACTGAACAGCTTTAAACTTGCTGCCCATGCAAACTGCAAGGAATGCCATAAAAAAGTTGCTAAAGAAGGTAAAGCTGCACCAACGAAATGCCTTGGTTGTCATCCAAAGCAGGAGATTGCGAAGTAATTGCCTTAAGCTTCAAATAAAAAAAGGCTGCTTCGGAGTGAAGCAGCCTTTTTTTATTTATGAAATTATCCCTCTCGTCAAATTATGCTTGTAAGTGCATCTTAGAAAAATCTCCTACCCGTAGAAAAAGCTCTGCAATTCCAGTAAGCAAATTCAAACGATTTTCTCGTAGTCTATTATCATCAACCATCACCATTACATGATCAAAAAAAGAATCAACCGGTTCTTTCATACTGAGCATTAATTCTAATGCTTGGCCATATTCTTTTTTCTCTAACAATGGTTGCGTTTTGATTTTGATATCTAAGAAGGAATCATATAAAGTCATTTCAGCTCCCTCTTGTAAAATAGCCGGATCAACAAGCTGTGAGCTATTTTGTTTAACAATATTCATAACCCTTTTAAAAGCTGCCGCTAATATGGTAAAAGCCGGCTGATTTTTTATAGCAACAAGTGCATTTATTCGGGCATGGCAGTCGACTACATTGTCGAAAGAGACAGAGGTCACTGCCTCAATAGCCTCTCGAGTAATTCCTCTAGCAGCAAGATCGTTTACAAAACGACCCTCTATGAATTCCAAAACATTTTCTTTTACTGCTTTGCTATCTATTTTTAATTTATCACCATAAAGGCTGATACTGCCTTCAACAGCAATTGAAAGAGATACAGAGAAATCTTTTTCCTCTATGATATGAAGTATACCAAGAGCCAGCCGCCGAAGGCCAAAAGGATCAGCTGTCCCGGTTGGAATTTGTCCAAGACCAAAACAGCCAACTATTGTATCTATTCGATCTGCAAGGCCTACCAGAGCACCAGGTACTTCTGATGGTATCTCGCCTCCAGCCCTTACAGGCAGGTAGTGTTCCTTAATGGCATTGGCAACGCTTTCTTCTTCGCCATTCAGCAATGCATAATCTTTGCCTATAGTTCCCTGCAATGAAGGGAACTCATTAACCATTGCCGTCAACAGGTCCGCTTTTGCTAAAAAAGCTGCACGCTGGGCGATAGCGGCAACTTCAGGTTCAATATCTTTTGCCATCATGCCAGTGAGTTGCACCATCCGCTCAGTTTTTTCGAGCATGTTGCCAAGTTTATTTTGAAAAATAAGCCCAGCAAGACCATCAACACGTTCTTCAAGTCTACTATTCTGATCATCGTTAAGAAAAAACAAGGCATCTTCAAGCCTGGCACGTAATACGCGTTGATGGCCTTCGGTTGCTAAATCTCTGTTCTTTATGTGTGTATTGTTTACTGCAACAAATTTAGCAATTAAATCTCCATTTAAATCGGCAACGGAAAAATACTTCTGGTGCTCACGCATGGCAGTAATTAAAACAGATTTAGGCAACACAAGAAATTTATCATCGAAGCTGCCACAGACACCATGCGGATACTCAACTAGATTGTTTACTGTATCAATCAGTTCTTCATCCTCCAAGATGGTACCTTTATTTCCTCCTACGGCTTCAGATAAGGCGCGGTTAACCTCTTGAATTACTGTTTTACGCCTTTCTTGGGGATCGACAAGTACATGATTCTTCCGCAGGTCAGATACATATTGTACATAATCTTTAACTGGTATCTCACCAGGTGCCATGAACCGATGACCGTGGGTAGTTACTCCACTTTTCACATCATCAATATTGAAAGGAACAATAGATCCGCCAAATAGAGCTAGAATCCACTGTATAGGCCGCACAAATACAGTCCGTCCAGATCCCCATCGCATGGATTTCGGGAAAGGGAGTTCTAGAATAATTTCCGGAAGCACACGGGAAAAAAGTTCTTCTGCTGGTTCCCCTTGCCTTTCAATCGACAGCTTTACATACTCTCCTTTGGTAGTAGAAACAATTTGCAAATCATCAACCGAAGCCCCTTTTGAAGCGGCGAAACCGATTGCCGCCTTAGTAGGATTGTGTTCACCATCAAATGCTGCTTTAACCGATGGTCCTATAAAATCCTCACTACGATCAGGTTGCCTGGATGCCACGCCTTTTACACAAATGGCAAGTCTCCTTGGGGTTGCTGCAGTAGATATTGTACTATAATCCAATGCATACTCGTCCAATCTGGCTGCCATAAGTGATTTCAAATTTTCTAAGGCACCCTCGATAAAGCCGGCAGGAATCTCTTCAACCCCTATTTCAAGTAATAATTCTTTTGTTGTCATATTCTGGTATCAGAGAAAATTTCAGTTGATTAGAATTTTTTGTAAAAGATATTATTTTTTCAGATGGTAAGCTGCTAGCTAACATTATTAATTTCATGAGTCGTCCATTCCAAGGTGGAAAACATACTATAGCCTTCGGAAAGATTTTCAACCCGGATAGAAAACCAGCGGATATCAGGATGTTTCATTAACGCATCCCCTAGTGCTCTGGTTATTTCTTCAACCGACAAATTAATTTCCAAAGCAGCATTTTCCGCTTTATTAGCAGTAGGAATTTTTCCACTTTTCCGATTTATACCGATCACCTCTTCAACCATTTGGATCAAATCTTCCATCCAAATAAAATGGCGAAACCGGAGACAAATTTTAGCACAGCCCCAATGCCCAAGAGAGCGTGGCAGTGCAGCATCACTTTGGCTGGGTATTGGTGGAGAAATAGGCACTCTTATTTCAAGCGATAAATCATATTCCTCATCCAGGGAGCCATGCATTTTACAATGATACTCGCCAATACCAATTGCATTGTAATGCTGTCTTTTATTATTCAGAAAATATGGAAAATCAATCTCTATGTGGGCAGCCTGCGCTTCCAGCTTATCTTTCATTTCTTCAAGAATGTGCTGAAAACTTTCGAGATCTATATTGCCATGAAATCGATTCAGTATTTCAATGAATCTGCTCATATGCGTGCCCTTAAAGCTATGGGGCAGATTCACATACATGTTCACAGTGGCAACAGTTTTTTGTACCCTTCTCGCTTTATCCAGAACTGTAATTGGATACGAAATGTTCTTGACCCCGACTTTCTTAATATTTATTCGGCGGTAGTCACGCTGATTTTGTATATCTTTCATGAATATGGGGAAAAGATACAGAAATACCTCCACTTACTGCGAAAGTGAACGGAATTCTGCAGGGAGGAGGATCAGGTAGAAAGATGACGTCGGACTGCAGCCTTAAGGTCATCCAAATCCGCTGATTTTACTATATAATCGTCAGAGGCCCATGCTCCTAAATCCTGTTTGTATTCATGATAGGCGGAGCTCAAAACTACAGGTAATTTGGCATCAATTTCCTTCATCTGTCTCAATACTTCAATACCGTTCATACCTGGCATATTAATATCTAATATGACAAGATCTGGTGAAATAATCTTCAGTTTTTCAAGCGCCTCTTCACCGGTTAATGCGGAATGGACTTCATATCCCTCTTCCTCAAGTTCTTCACGGTAGAGGAGATGGATTCCCTCTTCGTCGTCAACGAGCAGGATTTTTTTCATGGTTTTTTCCCTTTATCGTCTTGACTTGTAACTTCATGTGCTCACAAAGTGAGCGCTTCTTTCAGATATTTAGTTGCATCTTCCGGCGGCATCGGGTTGATGTAAAACCCAGATCCCCACTCGAATCCTGCCGTAGTAGTTAATTTCGGACGAATCTCAAAGTGCCAGTGGAAATGATCCAATGACTCTGATCGCAGAGGTGATGTGTGCAGAACAAAATTATACGGCACATTGGGAATGCACGCATCAAGTCGTCTCATGGTCTCTGAAAAAATCTTTGTCAGAGCTGCAAATGATTGTTCATCAAGTTTTATAAACGATGAGGAATGTTTCTTGGGTAAAATCCACATCTCAAAAGGTGAACGGGGTGCGAACGGCGTCATGGTTATAAAGCGATCATTCTGACAAACTACTCTTATATCGTGTTTAATTTCCTGTCGGATAATATCACAAAAGATACACCGTTCTTTATATTTATAATATGCCAGACTACCTTCAAGCTCTGAAACGATCATCCTTGGCAGGATAGGAAGGGCGACGAGTTGGGAGTGAGAATGTTCCAGAGAAGCTCCGGCTGCGCGGCCAAAATTTTTGAAAATCATAACATACTTAAATCGCGGATCTTTCCCAAGGTCCACAAGACGATCTCTAAAAGACCATAACACCTTGACCATCTGTTCAGGTGGCAAATGAGTAAAGGCATCATTATGAGAAGGACTCTCAACAATTACCTCATGGGCACCAATGCCATTCATTTTGTCATAGAGGCCGTCTCCTGACTTATCAAGATCACCCTCTATTACTAATGCAGGATATTTATTCGGTACTACTCGCAGATTCCAGCCAGGAGAATTAGATGGGGAATTGGAATTCCTACCATATGCTAAAACCTCAGAAGGGGTGGTATTTTCATTCCCTGGACAAAGTGGACAGAAGCCTCCTTTAGTAGCGAATTTTTCAACAACAAAATCAACGGGGCGACTGCTACGTTCCTTTGAAATAATTATCCATCGTCCTAGAATTGGATCTTTACGTAATTCAGGCATAATGTCCTATTTATTGAGCGTGTTCTCTTTCGTGCTGTTCTTGGGCAGTTTTACATGCTACACATAAAGTAGTTACCGGCCGAGCTTCTAAACGTGGTAAGGATATATCTTCCTCACACGTTTCACAAATCCCATATGTGCCTGCCTTAATCCTCTCCAGTGCAGCTTTAATTTTATTCAGAAGCTTGCGCTCACGATCACGAATACGCAGCTCAAAATTCCGATTTGATTCGGCACTGGCCCTGTCCGTAGGGTCCGGATAGTTATCGTTATGATCATGCATTTCAGAAAGAGTCTTTTCAGCTTCATTCAGTATATCTTGACTCATTTTTTCTAGCTTTGTCTGGTAATAAGCCAGATTTTCTTTATCCATGGTATTCTCTCCCAACAAATCCTCATTACTTTATTACAGACTTAGGATATCGCGAATCTATTCGAATCTCAAGTCAATACTTATTAATTATTTCGAATGTAAGTGCCACTCTTACCGCCTTCCTTATAATCAAGATGTATATTCTGGATAACAATGGACTTATCGACAGCCTTACACATATCATAAATGGTCAAAGCAGCTACCGATACTGCTGTTAAAGCTTCCATTTCCACACCTGTCTTCCCAGTTACAGATACTTTAGCTTCAATCCCAATGGAATTTTTTGAATCTTCCAGTTGAAAATCAATTGAAACAGAATTAACGGGCAACGTGTGCGTAAGCGGAATTAACTCGTCAACTTTTTTGGCAGCCATGATTCCAGCAACGCGTGCGACACCAAGGACATCACCCTTAGCAACATTCCCTTTCTTAACCAGATTATATGCTTCATGCGCCAATATAACCGTCCCTACGGCAACTGCTGTTCTAGCGGTTGTATTTTTTGAACCTATATCCACCATACGCGCATTCCCTTGCTCATCAAAATGGGTAAGTGAATGATCTGATTCATCAGGACGAGACATTTGATTTAATTAAATCCTCACGATAAATGAAATAACTTCTTTAAAATACTTTCTTCTTCCTGGTTACCAAAGGTTGTGTCAGATTTGCCTCCCTCAATTTCTCCAAATTCCCTAAGCAACTCTGTTTGCCTTTTCGTAAGATTTGTAGGTGTAACAACATGGATGTCTACAATCATGTCACCCTTTCCGCTTCCCCTTAAGTAAGGGACGCCTTCATTCTTTATAGTGAACATCTGACCTGACTGAGTTCCTTTTGGGATTGTCAATTTTTTATGACCGTGAATAGTAGGGATTTTTGCCTGAAAACCAAGTGCTGCCTGATCAATCGAGACAGGGAAACGGCAATAAATATTCTCACCCTCTCTATGAAAGAATTCATGCTCTTCTACATGAATAATCACATAGAGATCTCCGGGCTGCCCTCCCTTTCTGCCTCCTTCACCCTCGCCTCTTAAACGCATCTGTGCACCGGTGTCTACGCCGGCGGGCACCTTGAGAGACACTTTCTTTTTTTTCTCTACAAGACCGATGCCATTACAGTCATTACACGGTTCTGTTATCCTCTCTCCTTCACCTTGGCATTGCGGACAAGTCGTGCTCACCCTGAAAAAACCTTGAGCACGTACTACTTGTCCTCTTCCCTGGCAGGTCGGGCACGTTTCGGCTTGATAACCGGGTCTGAGCCCTGACCCTTCACATGTCCAGCATGTTTCAGGTTTAGATAATTCGACTTCTTTGGTAATGCCATGAACCGCTTCCATGAACGTTATCGTCAAGTCATAGCGAAGATCTGATCCTGGCCTGGGACCTTTTCGGCCTTGACTTCTGCCAAACCCTCCACCAAAAATATCACCGAAAATATCGCCAAAACTTGAGAATATATCCTCGAAATTTCCCGGACCACGATATCCTCTGTTTAATAATCCTTCACGCCCATAGGTATCATATATCGTGCGCTTCTCAGGATCGGAGAGGACTTCATAAGCCTCGGTGACTTCTTTAAACTTCTCTTCAGCACTCTTGTCACCCGGATTCCGATCCGGATGATATTTCATTGCCAGTTTACGGTATGCTTTCTTGATTTCATCATCAGAAGAAGAGCTGTTTACATGAAGAATGTCATAGTAGTTTTCACTCATAACAATTAACTATCAAAAAAAGCGATATCAATTTTCTTGGGCAAGAGATTGTTCGACTCCTTCAACTTCAAGATTTGTCTGGAGATCCCTTTTGGGGAGTTTTCGAATGTTTTCAAAAGTCACTTTACCTGCCGCGATCTCACGAAGTGCCATAACGATTTCTTTATTTTTCTTGGGCGGTATCAACAGTGGTAGATCATTCCTCCGCTGTCTAACACGCTGTACTGTGAGGTGGACCAGTGAGAAACGGTTATCATCCCCGACTGAATCAAGACAATCTTCTACAGTTATTCTTGCCATAGTGTAATTTTATACTCCTTAGAATTGTTTATTCTTACAGAAAGTAAAAGACAAAGTAATATAATCAATCTTTTTTTTTTGGCAATTATTTTATCTTTTGGAATTTTGATAAATGCGGAGGCTTTTAGAGAAGGGATAAGCATTACTTCCCTGGGCTGTCTATTTGTCAAAAGGATTACTTAAGAGTAGAGTTTCTTCCCGGTCTGGTCCTACTGAGATAATAACAGGGCTTACACCTGTCAGGTCTTCAATGCGTTTTATATAATCTCTTGCTTGAACCGGGAGTTCTTCATAACTGCGGACATGACTGATATCTTCCTGCCAGCCTGTTACTTCTTCATAAATTGGTTTCACCTTTTCGGTCCGCCTGATATTAGACGGCATAGTCGCGACCAAATTTTGATCATCGTCCTTGTAAGTTGTTGCTATTTTCAGCACTGAATGACCACTTAAAACATCAAGCTTTGTTATTGCCAATCCCGTAAGTCCATTAAGTCTCACTGCGTCGTTGGCAACAACTCCATCCAACCAACCACACCTCCGTTTCCTTCCTGTCGTTGCACCAAACTCTCCGCCTTTTTCCTGGAGTTTTATGCCGATATCATCATGGAGTTCGGTAGGGAAAGGTCCGCTTCCGACACGCGTTGTATACGCTTTCAATATGCCAATTACCTGATCTATATGCGCGGGTCCAAATCCGGTACCAATACAAGCATTTCCTGCGACAGTGTTGGATGATGTGACAAAAGGGTATGTTCCGTGGTCGATATCCAGTTGGGTCCCTTGAGCCCCTTCAAACAAAATGTGTCGTCCTGCTTTTCTTGCAGTGTCACGCTCAGTCGATACATTGCCGAAAAATGGAGCTACGACCTCAGCGATTTCTTGGAATTTACTGTAAACCTGATCGAATAAAATAGGCTCTTGATTAAACCGTTTAGTTAAGAGAAAATTTTTCTCCTCAATGTTCTCATTAAGTTTCTCCCTAAAAAGACCATCATCCAGGAGTTCACCAATCTTAATACCTTTCCTGGTTATTTTATCACCATAACAAGGTCCTATGCCCCTGCCGGTGGTTCCAATTTTTTTATCTTTATTCATTGCAGCTTCAGAACAAAGATCTATACTTTTATGATATGGCATTATCAAATGGGCGTTCTCACTTATTGTTAACCTGTCCGGCGTCACTGGTAAACCGTTCTCCTCCAGTTCGTTCATTTCTTTCAACAATACTTCAGGATCAATTATAACACCGTTGCCAATCATACATTTTTTACTCTCATATAAAATGCCTGAAGGAATAATATGAAAGATAAACTGTTTACCCCCAACTACCAGAGTATGCCCGGCGTTGTTTCCACCCTGAAATCTAACAATAAAATCAGCATACTTTGTTAACAGATCAACTATTTTCCCCTTTCCTTCGTCACCCCATTGGGTTCCAACCACAACAACGTTGGCCATTTGCCGTCTCCTCGATCCCCGAACTACTTAGTTTTTACACCCAAAAATATCGACACAGTCAGGTGTCTTTAATTCTGCACTTTCACTATAATTTCAGATAGATTGATATATCCACAAACTCTATGGTTTATCTGCGAAGTGCAAACATAGTCAAAGGTTTGTTAAAAGTCAATCACGATGCGCTATTCCGGCCTGAATGCATAAAGATAAATAGTTTCCATTTGGAATTTATTTAAAAGCGGCACAGATATACCTTCCCGAAGCCCTACTTGCTTGACACCTAATTGTAAATGCCTTAGATTGCCTCTCTGATAGTAGCAAAACGGTCCTATAACTATAACAGGTTGTTTCTCCTTTTATTACCGACAACTCACAATATTTTTTTGGGAACATTATGTTCGGAATCGGACTACCAGAATTGATACTTATTATGGCAGTTGCCCTAATCGTTGTCGGGCCGGAAAAACTTCCAGGTCTTGCGAAATCTCTCGCTAAGGGAATTGTTGAGTTGAAGAAAGCAGCCGGCTCCTTGAAAGAGACTCTGAATGAAGATCAGATAGATTGGAAAGAAATTTCTTCGGATGCAGAGCCCGAGAAAGATCAGGACAATAACGTTTCTTCACCTTATCCTGACCTGGAAGAGATAGATAAAAGCCAAATCGGCCTTATGCCTGATGACAAATCTGATAAGGAGGAGAAAAACGAGGTTAACAACACTGAGGAAGAGCCCGACAGAACCTCATGACCTCACCTTTTGAGCATATTGCAAGCCACTTGGAGGAATTACGCAAACGGGTCTTGTATTGCTTTCTCGGTATATTTGGTTGTACAGCCGTTGCCTATATCTTTGCTGAACAAATTGCCGGATTCTTTATTTTACCTCTTTTTAACGCCCATCCAGCTATGGCCAAGCTGGTTTATACAAATCTTACGGAAGCATTTATTGCCTACCTGAAACTCTCCCTGCTTATCGGACTCATGTTCAGCTTCCCAATAATTATCTATCAATGCTGGATGTTTACTGCCCCAGGATTATTGGCAAAAGAAAAAAAAATCGTACGCAATGTTATATTCTGGGCAACCCTGCTTTTTGCCTCTGGCGCAGGTTTTGCCTATTTTATCGTACTTCCACAGGTATTATCATTCTTCCTGGGTTTTATCGGGTATCAATTGGAGGCATTACCAAAACTAGGTGGCTATCTTACATTTGTTGCCAGAACATCACTGGCTTTCGGTCTGGCCTTTGAAATTCCCTTCCTAATGGTTACTGCAACCAAAACAAAACTGGTTTCAAGAAAATATTTTGAAGAAAAAAGGAAGTTCTACTATCTTGCTATTCTGATTTTAGCCTTTCTATTAACAGCGGGTGATCTATTTGCAGCCCTGCTGCTAATCCTTCCATTATTCGGTCTTTATGAGGCAGGGCTCATAGTGATCAAAATGTTCTCATCTCCTGCTTGAGCAGGCAACAGGAGATTCGGTATTGAGGTTTGCCCTCAGAATCATAGGGAATATTCTCCGACTGCAGTATTTTATTCATTACGCATCCCTCGGGAATGGTTAAAGCGAAAAGATTCTGTTCTGTAAAACCTGTGTTGTGGACAAGAGTATTCTCCTCAATCCTGTAGGCATTAAGAGCATAGTCTTCAACCAATGGGCAAAGATACACCCGACCATTTGGAAAAACAAAATAGTTTTCCGAAACATTTGCAGCACACTCAAAAACTTCACCCCTTTCCAGAAAAACTTTTGGAAATGTTACATGAACTCCTAATTTCGCTGCAGTTTCTGCTGCTGCAGGGACCGCATTTAACCACTCTTGTGGGCTCAGTTGAAGAGTATCATTGCTGTTTTGACCAGATTTTCCCCTGAGGCCAATCACCTGAACAAAAAAACGTTTCACACCCCATTCAGCTAGCAATGGAGGCATTTCCTGTAAATAAGCAATATTTAAACGACTAACTGTATATATGAGACTAACATTAAATCCTTTAGCAACAGCACGGCGCAAATTTTTTGTACAGACATCGAAAACACCTTGACCACGAATGGAATCATTTATTTCAGCTGACGGGCCGTCCAGGCTGAAACTGAGAAAGTCAAGCTGTTCAGGGGTTATTTTTTCCAAAAGATCATGAAACAGAAACCCGTTAGTGTCAATGGTCACAGTTTGATATCCTAATTGTTTTGCCAGTCGGACACCGTAGGGCAAATCAGGATGTAAGGTTGGTTCGCCACCTAAAAAAACAATGTTGGTTTTTTTCTTTTTCGACACAAACAGTTTAAGCCAACTTTCCAAGGTTTGTTTTGAAACAGTCGAGACACCATGCTGGTCAGGATTTATATAACAATGTCGGCATGTCAAGTTACAGGCTGTTAAGAGATGAAAAAAGACATTTCTCTCTCCTTGTTTAAACCCTACAGTTTCAGCAGAAATTTTTTTCATTATTCATCAAATTAAGCTATTTTTTGAGCCAAGGTATACTCGGCAAGAAGGCTGTTATTCCAGTATATGTTTGCCGGATTTTCAAAATACCTTTTGAAAAGCAAGAGGCTTTCTTGCCGAAGGACATGTGGAACCACTTTCACTTTCATCTGCCTGTATAGTGGTGCCAATTCCCTCAGAGGGAGATTCGTTCCCCCTCCCATAATATCTTCATATCCGAAGACAACACTTTTTACACCGCTAAGGATAAGGGTAGAAAAACACATCAAACATGGCTCCATAGTTGAATACAAGATAAGCCTACCAGTATCAATATCAGGGTTTTGCAGAATCAGAGTGCGTAAAGCAATAACTTCTGCATGATCAAGCTCATTGGCCGATGACCCAATACTATTGATTCTCCGGGCTTGGGCCACGACTTCGCCATCATTGATCAGAATACAGCCGACCGGAAACTCACCAGCCAAAAAAGATTTTTCAGCTTCAGCTAAAGCAATGCGCATAAAGTATTCATGATTTTCATCTGTTCTCATAGCAATTTATCACACGTTTTGGCATGAAGAGAAGAATTAAAAAAATGAATTTGCATTATATGATTTCTTTTTCCATGGCGCAATCGAACTTATCTTAACCAAACATTCTTGACTGGCTCAAAAATGGCTTGTAGATTCTATTGCTAATTCAAAAAACCTATCCAAAATACTTATCCAGACGAGATCTCAACTGGACGACGCATTAATTCAGATGCAAATTATAAGAGGATTACGCTGACCTATGTGGAACTCAAAGGATGTCTATTACATTTCAGATGGAACCGGCATTTTGGCAACGAATTTGGGCCAGGCTCTTATCTGTCAATTCCCCGAAACCAGCTTTTATGAAGAAAAATTTCCTTTTATTAAATCCAAAAAGGATGCAAAAAAAACTTTGAAATACATTCTGCAACGTTCAGGTGGAAGAAGGCCACTCATCTTCAGTACAATTATTGATCCTGCGGTCAGAGAAATACTTAATTCTCCAGAAGTTGAATTCTTTGACGCTTTTGGTCATTTTCTAGATCGTCTGGAAAATTGTATCGAAGCGGTTGCTCTAAGAGAGCCTGGTTTTTCCAGATACCTTGATGATGTAGCAATTTCTAAGCGGGTAGAAGCCATTCATTTTTGCCTTCAACATGATGACGGTAAAAAAACAGATGAATGCTATGAAGCAGAAGTAATACTGCTTGGTGTTTCCCGGGCTGGGAAAACACCAATCAGTGTCTACCTGGCGACACAGACAGGTCTTAAATCTGCCAATTTTCCTTTAACATCAGAGTATCTGACACAATATCAACTTCCAGCGGGAATTATACAGAATCTAAAACGAGTTGTCGGATTGACAACCTCCCCGGAGCTTCTGCATAGTGTTCGAGAAAAGCGTTATCCTGCAAGCAACTACGCAAAACTTTCCACATGCATCGAAGAAATTAACCAAGCCCAGGCCATCTTTAAAAAACATAAACTACCGATAGTTAATACGTCTGGAAAATCTATTGAAGAGGCTGCTACACAAGTCTTGCACGCCCTTGGTATATCTAGGAGGCCCTGGCTATAACTGATTCAAAACCAGCCTAGCCATCATCTTACCTGTTTTTCTTCAGCATCAGTGTGTTAAATGCCTCGGTCAATTTAACAAATTTATCATGATCCCCCCCCAAATCAGGGTGAAGCTCTTTTGCTTTTTTACGATAAAGCCTTGTAAGTTGACGTTCATTCATTCGCAGTAATTCCTCTTGTTTCATTTCAAAAGCAACGCTTACATCATCCAACCTCATTGACTTTTGACCTGTTGGATATTTAAAACTTCTCCGTCTGTTCATGAAATCATGAAGATAATCATCGAAATAAGAACCAGGCCCATATCTATTATCAAAATACATGACTATGTATCTCGTCAGATATCGATGAAGAACATTGTTCTCCTCAGGGTCGTTCCATAAATATCGATCGCGATTTAACTTGCATATTTCTTTAAGAAAATATTCATCAACTTTCTCCTGATCCAATGCCTGCGGCATTGTTGAAGCATACGTATGCGAAAAAAATCTTTGCAGGTCAAATACTGCAAAAACATAGCTTTTCAGTTCAAGTGGTTTCAAGTGCCCTTCCCTTTCCATTATAAGTTGTTCAATTTCATCCCTTGATTTATCTAATAACACCCTAAAACATTTCTGATTTACCCGCCTGATCATTGTCTGATCCGCATTGTGAAACTTTAAATAATGAAGCCTTCTTTTATCGAACGAGTGTGTTACTGAACGAATTCTCTCTTCGTCTCTTTTGCTTAATTTAGAGATTGAACTTTTACTTTTTCGGCTGGAAAACTGTTCGTAAATATGCCTGATTTCAGGCAAAAGAAATGGTAAAAATAACTTCTCGATCTCATCATAAACGACTTTTACCCCCCGGGTTTTCAAACTGTCTAAAATCTGCTCATTAATATAAAAAGAATTACGTCCCGGATAGATAATATAACTTGTCGGATTTGTTCCTAGGTAGAATAAGTCCCGGCTTTGCAATCGCCCCTTTGCTTCAAATGATTCCCTGAGAAAATAGTGAACTTTCTCATTAATTTTTTCTCGGGCCAAATGCAATCGCCCCTTTGCTTCAAATGATTCCCTGAGAAAATAGTGAACTTTCTCATTAATTTTTTCTCGGGCCAAATACATGTGTTTTCTCTATCGAAATATTGCCACAATTGAAAATTGGGTGATAATCAATTCCCTCATACCTACGATAAGCATTTATCCACTGACAGTTTTGGAAATTATTCTTTATATCAATCTCTTTGCCAATAACCCAAAAAATGAACATTGACATATTGCAATACGGGCATATTTTCTTGAACAATAACTGAACTAAAAGAAGAGTGACAAAAACGCTTGACATACTTTTTGTGCTTGCGATAATTTCTGATAATGAAAATTAAAAAAGAGGATTTTCTCATTATTTTGCTTATTATTTCTCTCCTCCTGGCAATGATTTTAACGTTTTTTTGGGGAGGTGAAGGCAGCCGTCATGGTTATGGGGACTATTCCCCTGAAAATTGTCTAGAATGCTCGGGAATGATCACCTGAGTTCAAGGTTAAAAATCTCATTGTATCAATACTATATTCTATTCCAAAAAAGGAGGATTCCATGGACAAAACAACTCAAAACTTGAAAGATGCTTTTGCTGGTGAGTCACAAGCCAATAGAAAATATTTAGCCTTTGCAAAGAAGGCGGAAACAGAGGGTTTTCCACAAATTGCCAAATTATTCAGAGCCGCAGCAGCCGCCGAAACAGTGCATGCCCATTCACACTTACGCGCCCTGAAGGGCATAGGATCAACACATGATAATCTAAAAGAAGCAATGGCAGGTGAAACGCATGAATTCATGAATATGTATCCTGCAATGATTGAAGCGGCAGAAGCGGAAGGTAATAAAGCAGCGAAAAGATCTTTCACTTACGCGAATGAAGTGGAAAAAGTTCACGCCGATCTTTACAAACAGGCGCTGGATAATCCTGAAAATATGGAGGACTCTGACTATCAAGTCTGTTCCGTGTGTGGATATACTAAAACTGGTGAAGCACCAGAAAAATGCCCGGTCTGCGGTGCTAATGCCAATGCCTTTTTCAAAGTTGATTAACGGATAGCATCTGGTTCCGGCCAAAGAAAATCTATTCGTTTAACTTCCATCATTATAAAAGGCAGCAGAGAAAAATATCAGGTTGTTTCAGGCTCAGGTCAAGGCCTTCGTCTTATGATCAAGTACCGCGACCTTGTCCACTAACTGTAGGATATTTTCTTTCAACTGCAGAGAAGGAGGAGAAAGGAATTGCACCCCCATACCAATATCCTTGGATGGGGGCGCCACGTTAACCCAGACAACTATGGCCGCGACTTCAACTTCCTCCAACTCACCTAATGAAAAAAGCAACTTCAGATGAGTACCGACGTTGGGAGGTTGCTGGGTACAGATAAACATTCCATCTACAGATATGTTTTTATTGAAAGATATGATGTAGTCATCTTTATGGATATAATCTACTTTGAAGTTAGCAGGTATACGTTCTCCAATTCTTCGATTCGCTGTGGCCATCATCTATCTCCTCAAATGTCATTTAGGGAAATACTTCCTCCGCTACAGCCTGAACATTGTCATGTCTAACATTTGCCGATGTGCACTTACTGCTTTGCTGCTTATTGCAATAATATAGTAACTACAGGGAATGATATAAAGAAAATTATGATATTGTTTGCAAAAATCATACCTGTTTGATTTGATATTTTTTTCATTTTCTTTCAACTGGTTACATTTTTTGCTTTTGCTAAAGAAAGGGTCCTTTACCCCACCCAGGGTGAGTTGCCCCATGTAAATTATTTCTGAAACGAAAATAGTCACTTGCATAAATGAATTCTTTTAATGACACAACAAGGTCACCAAACTTAAATGAAGAAAATATCTTTACATATGATTTTAATAAGTTGTGAGGCATCATTGATATTTTTTTATTAATTGTTTCCAGTGCACTGAAATTATATCTTGTTTCAACCAAATGTTCTTTGAAGGCAGGGCTCAAACACATGAAAAAAACTAACAAACAATCCTTTCGAATTCTTACAGAAAAAGATAACCTTTTTGAGCTATTTGATTCCGCTGAAAACGGACCTGCTCTGGATCAAGAACCTTTTGATAAAGTCATTGAA